>CAZFPN010000042.1:5660-7892 GCA_964521015.1 uncultured Rickettsiales bacterium
AAAACTTCAACTCCATCTGGCAAAGTCTTGTTTAATTCGGATATTGCCTCTTTTACTCCTTTTGCAATTGCAAGGGCATTTGCTCCGTTTGAAGGCAAAATTCCCATTCCAAAAGACTTAATTCCGTTATACAGAAATTGAGTGTTGTAATCTCTTGCTTGAATTGCTACTTTTGCAACATCTTTTAGTAAAATCGTTGAACCATCTGGGTTTGTTCTAATTATGATATTTTCAAATTCCTCAACTTTGCTTAATTTAGAACGAGATTTAATGCTTGCATTAAGCACATTTCCTTGAATAGTGGGAAGACCGCCTAAACTTCCTGCAATTACATCAATATTTTGCTTTTGAATTGCACTTGCAACTTCCCCAGCGGAAAGCTTTAAATTATAAAGTTTATTAGGATTGAGCCAAATTCTCATCGCCATTTCGCTTGCATATGAAACAACTTCGCCAATACCTTTAACCCGAGAAAGCCTATCTTTTACCGTCGTGGCAAGTAAATCGCTCATTTCGTCTTCATTGAAATTGGGGTTTGTTTTTCTAATTGCAATGAACATTAATGAAAATGTATTGCTTTTTGCGACATTAATTCCTTGGTCTTTAATTGCTTGAGGCAAAAATGGAAGTGCGGATTGAAGTTTATTTTGCACCTGCATTTGGGCTGTATCAATGTTTGTTCCCTGCTCGAATGTAAGTTGGATTCTAAATGCACCACTTGAAGAGCTGGAAGAAGAGAAATATCTTAAATTATCAATTCCGCTTAAACTTTTTTCAATGACACTAGTGACTGAATTTTCAATTATTTCCGCTGAAGCACCGGGAAGGACGGATTGTATGACGATGGAAGGAGGGGCGACTTTTGGATATTGTTCCACGGGAATACTTTGAAGTGAAATCAATCCTGCAAGACTTAAAAGCACCGCTAAAGCCCAAGCGAAAATTGGTCTTTTGATAAAAAATTGCGACATAAAGTGAAAGAATTTATTTTACTTCAATGATTTGTGGCTTGACTTTCATTCCATTTTGCATTTTTTGCACTGCATTGTGGATAATCATTTCTCCTTCATTTAAGCCTGTTTCTACAACCCAATTTTGGTTATAAACTCCTTTTTCCTTGAAAAACACCATTTCAACACTTTCATCTTCTTTGACTTTAAAAACGGCGAGCATTCCGTTCGGCATTCTTATTGAGGAATTAAAAGGGATTAAAATTTCTTTTGTTTTCGGGTAAAAAACCTTCGCTTCAACAAACATATTCGGCAATAATTCCATTTTTGGATTTTGAATTTCAACTCTCATCATTAGGCTATCGGTTATATCGTTCACAACAAGGTTTTTTGAGATGACTTTAGAGGAAAATTCTTTTTCGTCTTTTATGATTTTGACATCAATTTTATCGGATTTAATTTTTTCAAACAAATTGCTTGAAATTGCAATATCGGCATAAAGAATGCTTGTTTCAATAATATTTCCAAGTAATTGACCAGAAAACACTTGCATTCCAACAGGTAAGTAAGAATCAGTTAAAAAGCCAGAAGCAGGTGCGAAAATTTTAATTTTTGGGGAAGCACTTTGAACGGCATTATTCTGCTTTTCTGCATCTGTTAGGGTTTTTATGAAGTCATCATATTCTTTTTTTGAAATTTCGTTATTTTTCAATTTTTCTTCAAAAAGTGGTTTTTGGACTTTTAAATTCTCATAATTTACACTTGAAATAAGGGCAAATGAGCTGGATTCAAGTTCGTAAATCAACTTGCCACCTTTTACATAACTTCCATTTTCAAAATGTTTTTTTGCGATAATTCCATTTGCTTCAGAAGAAATTGAAATCATCTTATAAGGCACAACTTTGGCAGGGAATTCATCGTGCTTTGCGATGTATTCAAGCTTTGTCAAGAAGACATTAAAAGAAAAAACCATATTAAAATTTGCCTGTTGTGGCTTTTTTTTGAAAAAAACAAAATAAGACCCAAGCCCTAAAGCTAAAATAACAGCCAATAAAACAGCGATTATCACTTTACTATCAACCTTATTGTTGATTTTTATCGTGCTTTTCATAATTCATATATTTTTAGTATAGTATAGAGTGCAAAATTTAAAAGTCAAGTGTTTTTATTGATTTTTTCACATTGTTCACTTTTATGTTTTGCAAGTAAAAAAGAGGGGTGGAAGAAATTAGCAGGAAGGTGATTTTATGCTTACATAAATGCAATTTAAAAAGTAAAGTAT
>CAZFPN010000043.1:0-7304 GCA_964521015.1 uncultured Rickettsiales bacterium
TGTCATCTGTGTTTTCACAAAAGGTCCCATCACTTTTTCTTCAACGGCTCTTTTACCTTCTTGAAATCTTGACTTATCTTTTCCATAAATGAAGGCTTGGTCTTGAAGGTCGCATTCACCACCTTGGTCGCAAATTGGGCAGTCAAGTGGGTGGTTTGCAAGGATGAATTCCATCACACCTTCTCTTGCTTTTTTAACCATTTCGGTTTCTGTTTTAATGGACATTCCTTCTGCCACATTAATTGCACAGGAAGCCTGAGGTTTAGGTGGTCCAGGGGCAATTTCCACAAGACACATACGGCAGTTTCCTGCGATTTTTAGCTTTTCGTGATAGCAGAATTTTGGCACTTGAATACCTTCTTTTTCAAGTGCTTGCAGAACTGTTAGCCCTGCCTCTACTTCTTTTTCAACATCATTAATTAAAATCTTAACCATTTTTTCCACAATTAAATTCAAAACCTATTATTTTTTTATTAGAAATACATTCCGCTTTGTTGTTTTTGTATTGAATTACAATACCTTCACTTTGCTGGTTTATGTATTCATTTTCGTCTTTAATTAAATCTCTATAACTAAATTTAGAAACTTGAATTAAAAATTCTTTCAACCCATTCACTTTTTCAAGATAGCTACTATCATAATAAACGAAAAATGGGCGAGAAAGCTTATATTCGCCTTTGACAATTACTTCTTCCGAAGGTTCAATTCCGTTTATGGTAATTGGTAAAAATTTACCACTATTTTCAAAGAAAGAAAACCTTAAAATTCCAATAGCACCTTTATGAAGTGTCAATTTGCGGGAAATTGCGACATCTTGGTCTGGCATTTGAATGTAGACATCATTTCTTAAGGCATTACATTCGTCTTTAATGTTTTTCCCTAATTTTTTAAAATAAGCTTGAATTTCCTTCAATGAAGAGCATTGTTTTTGAATAACTTCTCTAAAAAAATCAAAAGTTCCAGAGTTTGAATTTGGTCCATAAATTATTATTGATGAGTTAGGTAAATCTTCCCTGATTTCATTCCATCTTGATGCTTTATTTAAGACAACTTCACCTTTTATAACAACATATTTTGAAAGTGCTTTTTGTAAATCTTCAATCGTTAAATTAATTTTTGAAAGAGTTTTGTCTTTATAAAAATAAGCAAGGACAATTCCATCAAGCCCTAATGTAATTTTTTGCAAGTTTTGAATGCCATTTTTTTTGCAGTTTTCAATTTCTTTTTCGGTGATTTGCCTTGAAGCATTAACAACATCTGGTGAATTTGCATCAAATTGTTTTTTGCAGTAAGCATCAAAACCTGCTCCAGTTCCAACTGATTCAATAATTGGATTTTTCTTAAAAAATTTTTTAATTTCAATATTAGAATTTTCATAAATATAGGAAACAACGGGATAAACCGAAGCTGAACCTGTAATTCTTATGGCATCTTTACTGCTTGCAAAAACCTTAAAAGCAAAGAAAGTGCACAGCAAAAAAATAAATTTCATATTATGAAAAAAATAATTCGTTTAATAAACATTAAAATTATATTTTGCAACAATTTTTTTTATTATTAAAAAAATCTTTACTTTTAAATTTTTTTATTTTCTATATAAAATTATTATGAGATTTATTAATTATGTATAAAAACATACTGGACGAAAATGTAAAAAATGCAGGGGGTTTAAGCAATTTCGTCATTTCCCTTAGAAAGGAAATTAGGTTTTGGAAGTTGGCTTTTGTTTCTCTAATTTTATTAACACTTTACCTTATTTTTGGTGCAAATGAAAATTCAAATGAACCATTAACAACAAAACAGATTAAGTCTTTAAGTAAAAACATTGTTGGCGAAATTAGGGTAGAAGGTGTAATAATTGATGACATTAAAAGAGACAGAATGCTTGATGAAATTTATAAATCAAATCATGTTAAAGGGCTTGTAGTGGTGATTAACTCTGGCGGTGGTTCGGCAACTGCATCAGAAGTGCTTTATAGTAAAATTAAAAAAATAAGTGAAAAAATTCCAACAATCGCTTTCATAGAAGGGGTCGGAGCAAGCGGAGCCTATATGACGGCAGTTGGTGCGAATAAAATTATATCAATTAATTCAGGAGTCATTGGCTCAATTGGTGTTGTTTTGCCTGGATACGATTTAAGTGTTTTGGCAAAAAATGTTGGAGTGTCTGATTTTATCGTTGGAACAACAAAAGAAAAAGAAGCTGGAATGAGGGTTTTAGGCAAGCCAACAGAAGTGGAAATTGCTGACAAAAGAAGGTTGATTAATGCCGTATTTAATGTCTTTAAAGCAATTGTAATTAAGGAAAGGGGCTTTACAGCTCAAGAATTTGAAAAAGTTGGAAATGCTAAAGTGTTCATAGGTGAAGAAGCTTTAAATCTTAAGCTTATTGATGCACTTGGAACAAAAGACTTAGCATACCAAATGATTAATGAAAAACTAAAAGAAAGTGGAATAAAAAACTTAGAAGTGAAAGAAATAGAAGCTGACCAGAAAGTCGGTCAAGGGTTTTTAAGCTCAATGCTTTCTACTTTTTCAAAAATTATAAGTCAAATAAAACAAGAAACAAACGGCCATAAAATAGAGGCGATTATGAAATAAATTAAAAAATAATATGAACAAACACAGAAACAAATATAATAACAAAAAAGACGATTTCAAAAAAGAAAATAGAGACAACAGAAATTTTAATCAAAAACATAAAGAAAAGCCAGTTAAAAGCAGTAATTCTTTCAATAAAAACCCTAATGGTTTTTTGGTTATATCTCTTTTTATTAAAGACAAAACATCTTTCAATAATGCTGTAAATTCAATAGAATCCGCAATTGCGATAGATGGTAAGAAAAAGGTTGTAATTTCCTTTGAAAATTCAGGAGAAAAGCAATTAATTTCCAGCTTAAGAAAAAAATTTGAAAGCACTTTTGGAGTTTTATTTTTCAATCCTAAATCTCAATTGAAGGCTTCAAGCTCTCAAAATTCAGCAATAATTCACACAGAAGTTTTGCATACTTTTAAATCAAATTTCTTTTTAACGCTTGATGGAAATATTGCAATTCGTCCTTTTTCCGTTGAAAAGATGATTTCCTTTTTATGTAAAGAAGGCGATACTCTTGCTGTTTCACCTAAATTTTATTCCCAAAGTGGGGAAATTATTAAATCTTGTCGTCGCTTCCTTTCAATTTGGAATTTCCTTCCCGAATTTGCCGACTTTATCAAAAATAAAAATGTTGAACATTTAATGATGGAAAGGGGCGATGTTGGTTATTATTCCATTCATAGAATCGATTACAGCTCCCTTGATTGTATGCTTTTCTTAACTGATGCTCTTATAAAAGTTAAATCATTCACTTCTTGTTTTGCAAACCAAAATATTAGAGATTCTAAAATTTGCAAGAAATTCTACAAAAAAACAGGTGGGAAAATTCTGTTTTACCCTCATGCAAGAGCTATTATAAGTGAAAATTTCACCTTGGACGAAAAGCCAACTTTAATGGAAAAGATAAAATATTATTTCTAAAAATGCTAAATTTTGTTGTATTGGGGGCAGGAAAGGGAATGCGAATGAAATCAAGCCTTTCAAAAGTAATGCATAAAATTGCTGGCTTGAGTATGATGGAAATTGTCGTTAATCTTGCTAAAAGTTTTAAACCAAAGCAAATTATCGGTGTCCTTTCTGATGAAAATTCCAATGAAGCTGAAAATTTAGGTCTTACCGAATTTGTAATTCAAAAAGAAAGATTAGGGACAGGAAATGCCGTTGCCACCTCCCTTCCAAAGCTTTCAAACGAAGGCAAAACATTTATTTTGTATGGCGATACCCCTTTAATTAAAGCTGAAACACTTACAAAAATGACGGAAATTCAAGCAGAGATAGTCGTTCTTGGCTTTGAAGGAAATTTGGAAGAAAAATACGGAAGGCTTGTAATTGAGGGCGATGAAGTTGAAAGAATTGTTGAATTTAAAGACTTAGCGGAACACGAAAAGGAAATTATAATTTTCAATTCTGGAGTGTTTCTTGTTGATACAAAAGTTTTGAAAGAGCTTGTGCCTCAAATCAAAAACAACAACAATTCTGGGGAATTTTACTTAACTGACATAGTCTTGCTTGCGAAAGAAAAAGGCTTAAAAACTAGGTTTATTTTATGTGAAAAAGAAGAGGTGCTAGGGGTTAATAATAGGCTTGAACTTGCAAAATGCGAAGAAATTATGCAAAACCGCTTTCGTGAATTCCATCTCTTAAACGGGGTGACGATACTTGACCCAAAATCAACATTTTTCAGCTTTGACACAGAAATAGAAAGCGATGTAATTTTAGAGCAAAATGTTATTTTTGGCAAAGGTTGTAAGGTTTTAAGCGGGGCTACAATTAAAGCATTTTCCCACCTTGAAGAATGTCTAATTGAAAATGATGCAAGTGTCGGTCCTTTTGCGAGGATAAGAGGAAAGACAAAAATTGGCAAAAAAAGTAAAATAGGAAATTTCGTTGAAGTCAAAAATTCAACACTCGCAGAAGGTGTGAAAGCAGGGCACTTGGCTTACATTGGGGACGGCGAAATTGGAAAAGATGCAAACATAGGTGCGGGAGCAGTTTTTTGCAATTACGATGGTAAAAACAAGCATAAAACGATTATTGAAGAGGGGGCTTTTGTTGGGTCTAACACTTCACTTGTTGCTCCTGTGAAAATTGGTAAAAAGGCAGTTTTAGGTGCAGGAAGTGTGATAACCAAAAATGTTGAAAACAATGCCCTTGCAATTGAGCGAACAAAACAAGTAATTATTGCAGATTATAAAAAAGATGATTAGAAAAATACTTTACATAACGGCCATCGGTCTTCTTTCTTGCGAACACTACCCTTCTAATGTTGAAATAGTTTATAAAAATACAAATGGAAGTGGGTATAAACCTTCCTCCAAAACTTCAACTTCAATTGAAAGTCCCGAAAAAGAAACACGTAAAACTGGAATTACCAGTATGCGAAGTGCGGAAATGAAACCTAATACTTCTGCTGATAATACAAAAGACCCTTATCATGTCGTTCAGCAGGGGGAAACATTTTATTCTATAGCACGAACTTACAACATTCCACCAAAAGACTTAATTTCTTGGAATGATTATAAGGAAGGGCAAGTTTTACTTCCTTCCACAATAATTAAATTGACACCTCAAAGCAGTTCCGCAGAACCTTTGAAAATTAAGCATTCTTCCCCCCAAGAGTTAAAAGTTGTAAAAAATATAGAAAAACCTTCTATTAAAGGGAATTGCGAGGGCAGTTTTGTGATGCCAGTTAAAACAAGGGAAATAATTGTGAATTTTAAAGATACTTACAGTGGTGGAGTGAAAAGTGATGGAATTATTTTTAAAATCAAAAATGATGAAAAGGTTTTAGCTTCAAGTAACGGTGATGGCTTTTCTGATTATGGCAATATAGTAATTCTTAAGCACTTAGGAAATTACTTTTCAATTTATGGGCATTTAGAAGGTGTTATCGTTCAAAAAGGTCAATTCTTGATAAAAGGAGACAAACTTGCAAGTGCTTCAGCGAAAGAAGGGAAGTTTTACTTCGCAATTAGGAAGGGGAAAGTTCCCATCAATCCTTCGCTTTGTGTAAGCTGATTAATTGAAGTAATATCTCATTCCTGCTTTGATGTAATCTGTGTTTGTTGCACGAACTTTACCTTTGAATGTTCCTTCTTTACCATTTACTGTGTAACTCACTGAACGTTCTTTGTTTCTTTGAATTTGCATCATATGTGTATATTCAGCAAATAAAGTTAGGTTTGAAGTCACATTTACTTCCGTTCCCGCACCTAAGTTAATGAATAATAGCCTGTGTTGATTTTTCCCAACTTTAATTTGAGAGCAAGCAGTTTGAGCCAATCCTGCAATAGTTTGAATTGGAACGTTAGGTAGTGGCGGTTTTCCAAGTTCTGCATTACCAACAGACCCAAGCAATGTTGAGCCTTGTTGCATTACAACACAAGTCATTAGGTCTCCTAATGATGTATTTGTTCCAAATGGAAGAATATCAAAAGGAAGGTGAGCTTTCACTGATGTTAAACCTGTAAGAGCATAAATTTTTGAACCTGCATTTTCAAAACCAAATTTTCCGTTTAAAGCCCAAAAAATCCCTGAACTTCCAGTATCTTTATATTTTCCATTAGGGTTTGTTAAGCCAGAAGATGGCTTTACTTTTCCATAACCAAAACCGAAAGATGCACCAGCGAAGAAGGTTCTATCCATCATTGTTATATCGCTGAATTTGTAAATTGCACTCCCTTCTAAGTGGAAAATTCTTTGAGGAAGGTTGCCAACATATTTATAAGTTGTTCTCATTGCTGGGGCATCACCATTAAGACCTCCAGCTATTGCACCACCTTGAGCCCCAAGTTGCAAATCTGTTAAGGCTGTATTCCCTTTAAAAGTTGAGTTTTCACGACTTCCGTTAAATTCTATTAGTCCAATTCCATAGCCAACACCAGCACCAAATTGCCAGTTAGCTTTTGCTTCCGATGCTAAAAAAACGCTTGCAACACAAAGTGCAGACTTAATAATACCTTTTAAAGACATATTTAAAAAATTAAATTCTTACATTGCTAAACCGCTAAAATTCAATGTCAAGTTGTTTTTTTAAAAAAATTATAAAAAAATTCAAAAATTGCCAAAACTTTAGTTAAAAACTTACTTGAAAAATGAAAAAAAGAAATTATATCTAATTATTATGAACGAATTTTTTATAAGATGGCAAAAGATTATTATGCAAGCCTTGGGGTTTCAAAAAGTGCAAATGAAGATGAAATCAAAAAGGCTTATAGAAAACTTGCAATGCAATATCACCCAGATAAAAACCCGGGAAACAAGGAAGCGGAGGAAAAATTTAAGGAAATTAGCGAAGCATATGCGGTGCTTAGCGACCCTGATAAAAGAAAAAAGTATGACACTTACGGAAGTGCTGATGATATGGGCGGTTTTGGTGGAAGTGGCGGTTTTGACTTCAGTGGCTTTGGTGGTTTTAGTGATATTTTTAATGAATTTTTTGGTGGAAGTGGCGGTCAGGGCTCTAGGGGAGGCTCTCGCAAAAGTTCATTTCAAGGGGCTGATGGGGCGGATTTGAGATATAACCTTTCAATGTCTTTAAAGGATGTCTATTATGGAATTGAAAAGAAAATTTCCTTTCAAACATTCGTTTTTTGCTCTCCTTGTGGTGGAAGTGGGGGAAAAGATGGCTCAAAACCTGTGACATGTAAAACCTGTAAAGGAAGTGGAAGTGTGAGAAGACAACAGGGCTTTTTTGTTATAGAGACCC
>CAZFPN010000044.1:0-1829 GCA_964521015.1 uncultured Rickettsiales bacterium
TATTTTGCATTTAAGTTAATGGTTGAAAAAAACGAAGGAAAAGCAAGGCAAATTAATGTAAAAAAAGCATTTTTTACTGGTCTTTTTATTGAAGTTTCAAACCCTAAATCCGTTTTTTTTACAGCCAGCCTTGTTGCAATTGTGATTTCCCCTGAAAGTTCTTTATTGATGCAGTTTTTCGTGATTTTTTGGCTTGTTTTTGTAAGCTTGATTTACGAAATTTTAATCATCCTTTTATTTGCAACTTTTAGAAATAAGTTAATGAAACACCTCAAGCATATCAACAGGTTTTTTGCTTTTTTCCTTGCTTTATTTGGAATGAAATTGATTATTTCAGGAATTCAAGTTGTCTTTACAAGTCAAATTTTCTAAAAAACACCATCTTTTCTTTCTTGTCTTTTTATGTCTCTTTCCTTGATTGTTTTTCTTTTATCATAATCAGCTTTACCTTTTGCAATGGCTATTTCAAGCTTTGCAAAGCCTTTTTTGAAATATAAAGCAACAGGGACAATCGTCAAACCTTTTTCTTTTAGCTTTTCTTGCAATATCAAAATTTGCCTTTTATGTAAAAGCAACTTTTTTGACCTTTCTGGGTTAAAATCAACATCAATCGCCGTTTTTTGCTTTCTAATTTTCAAGCCTTCTGTAAAAACTTCAAGCCCTTTCGTTATGTAAATATAAGAATTTATAAGCTCCGCCCCTCCCATTCTGATTGATTTTACTTCTGACCCTGTAAGCACTATCCCTGCTTCAAATTTTTCAAGAAGAAAGTAGTCAAACTTTGCTTTTCTGTTTTGAATGAAAATTCCTTGTTTCATTAGAAGTGAATTGGCTTATTAAATGCCATCAAGCACGCTTCTTTAACGGCTTCATTTAGTGTTGGGTGAGCATGGCAACTTCTTGCTATATCTTCACTTGATGCAAAGAATTCCATCGCAATAACAACTTCGTGAATGACATCTCCTGCATTTCTTCCGATAATGTGGCAACCGAGGATTTTATCAGTGTTTTTGCAAGCCAACACTTTCACGAAACCATCAGTATCATTAACTGCTTTAGCGCGAGAGTTCGCAAGGAATGGGAATTTTCCAACATTGTAAGATATTCCAGCGGATTTTAGTTCTTCTTCCGTCTTCCCCACACAAGCAACTTCAGGGTGAGTATAAATGATGCTTGGAATGACATCGTAATTAACATGTCCTTTCTTTCCTGAAATTGTTTCCGCAACTGCAAAACCTTCCTCAGAAGCTTTATGTGCCAGCATTAAACCTGTTGTTACATCGCCAATTGCATAAATGTTGGAAATATTTGTTTTTAAATGAGAATCGGTAATTACAAAGCCCCTTTCGTTTAATTTAACATTCACTTTTTCAAGCCCTAACCCCTCTGTGAACGGCTTTCTTCCAATTGCCACAAGCACTGCATCAGCTTCTAAATTTGTTTTTTCTCCTGTTTTAACATCTTCAAGCTTCATCACAGCCTTTGCCCCTTTCTTTTCAACGGAAGAAACCTTTGTCTCCATTTTAAATTTAATGCCTTGATTTTCAAGAATTTTTTTAAACGATTTTCCAACCTCAATATCAAGAGAAGGTGTTATTATTGGCAGAAATTCAACCACTTCAACTTCTGCCCCAAGACGGGAATAAACAGAAGCCATTTCAAGACCAATCACCCCCGCGCCAATCACAACCATTTTTCTAGGAACGGATTTAAGATTTAAGGCACCAGTTGATGTCAAAATTACTTCTTCGTCAATTGCGATATTTGGCAGAACTGTAGGCACGGAACCAGTTGCAATGACAAAATTTTTCGCCTTGATTTCTTCCCCG
>CAZFPN010000044.1:1839-7191 GCA_964521015.1 uncultured Rickettsiales bacterium
TCTCTCTCGATTCGACATTTCTTCTCCGATCACGATTTCACGATCTTAGACAAAAGAGAGAGATGGAATAGATCGCTCTTCTGTCACTTTCTCTGTCTCGCTTTCTCGCCTCACCATTTCTTCCCCGTTCACGATTATCGTGTTTGTGTCTTTAAAGGTTGCAAAACCGACTTTGCTTTCAACTTTATTTTTCTTGAAAAGACCAGCAATTCCAGAAGTCAAGCTTTTGATGATTTCTTCTTTTTTCTTCATCAAAGATGGGAAGTTAATACCGATTTTCCCTTCAAAAATTCCGTCTTCTATTAAATGCTTTGAGGAATGGTATTTTTCTGAAAATTCAAGCAATGTTTTGGAAGGAATGCAACCGACATTAAGGCAAGTTCCACCTAAAGATTCTCTCCCCTCAATGCACATAACTTTTAACCCAAGTTGAGCACATTTTATAGCACAAACATAGCCACCTGGCCCACCGCCAATCACAACAACATCAAACATAAAGAAAATAACTATTAATAAAGCATTAACTTTCTTTTGTTTTTTGTCAAGAAATTTTTACTTCCTTGAAATAATTTTTTGTTCTTCTTTTGGCATTTTTGCAATTTCTTCCTTACCTCTAGCTAAAATTTCTTCTTTATATTTAGATAGCTTTTCCAATTCTTCCTTTGTTGCCCCTAAATCTTTTAACCTATTCACAGATTCATTGAAACTAACTTTCACAACTGTTTCAAAAGAGGCTTTCTTTTCAAAGTTTGCAAATTTCCTTTGATTTTTATCCATAAACTTTCCATCTTTGTCAAGCTTTACATCTTTCATTAATTGCGATTCAGTTAAATTATCTTGCGGAATGATTGAGGATTTAAAGCCTTTAGGGGGAATTGTAAATTGTTCATTATAATATTGTTCCGTTCTAACATAATCTGATGTGTTTGCACTAGGAGGCAAAAAGTCAAAAATTTTACCCTTGACAACACCATTTTTTTTAACAATGCCAGTATTGCTTTCGTTAGACACGTCTGATATTTTGAGTATTTTTGCAATTTTATACATTTGCATATTTTGCACTGGGTATTTTTGTTCCATTTCGGTCATTGCTTCGTGAAATTTTCTATCTTGACTTTTTTCTGAAAATTGCAAATCTTTTGAAAATTGCACAAAACCGTCGCCTTGCTTTTCAAATCCAACTTTTGGCCCTAAACCCATATTGTATAAAATATTTGAAGCAAGCATAACTTCACTCAAGCTATTCACTAAGTCCTTTTTGATAAAAACTTTGTCTTTATTTTCTTTTTCTATAATAAAACCATCTTGCACACCTTCTCCTTTTGTCTTTATTTTAACATTATTTAAAGATGGAATTTTGCTTACTGCATTTTCAATCCTTCCTAATTCTTCATCACCAAGTCGTCCAAATGTTTCATTCGAAAAATTAATTTTACCTAAAAAATCTGAGCTTTCTTTAATTAAATCAAATAATTTTGGCTCTGATTTTGTTTTCTTTTGATTTTTTTCACTCTCAGATTTATTTAGTCTAGAGGTTTTAGAGTTTGTTACTGTTGAATTCTTTTTCATATAAAATCAATTAATTAATACATAATTATATATACATCAAAAAATAGAACATTTCAACAAATAAAGTTTTAGCTATGAAAATTTTACTTGCAAAATAGCAAAACATTAAACATTATATCTTCAATCTTTTTTATTTTTATGGTTGTAGTTGAAAATGTGTCCGTTTCCTTCGGGGCTCGTGTCTTGTTTGAAGAAGCAAGCTTTAGTGTGGGTTATGGCGAAAAAATTGGTTTAGTTGGAAGAAATGGAACAGGAAAATCCACATTCTTAAAAATGATGCTTGGCAAAATTCAACCTGATAGCGGAAGCATTGAAATCCCTAGCTATTACACAATTGGCTATTTAGAACAGCACATTCATTTCACTCACCCAAGCGTTATGGAAGAAGTTGCAAGTGTTTTGCCAATTGATAGAGCCCACGAAGAATGGAAGGGGCAGATGATTCTTGAAGGTCTTGGCTTTAATGCGGAACAGCTAGCAGGCGACCCTAACATGCTTTCAGGTGGTTGGCAAATTAAGGTGAACCTTGCGAAACTGCTTTTGACAGAACCTTCAATGCTACTTTTAGATGAACCCACGAACTATCTTGACATTTATTCCATCAGGTGGCTTGCGAAATTCCTAAAAGAATGGGAAGGAGAGCTTATCTTAATCACTCACGACCGTGGGTTTATGGATAGCATAATCACTCACACACTAATAATTCACAGGGGGAAATTCCGTAAAATGGCAGGAACGACTGGAAGAGTGAAAGAGCAAATCGCAACCGAAGAAGAAATTTACGAAAAAACTCGTCAAAAAGAAGAAGAAAAAAAGAAAGAAATTGAAGATTGGGTGCGTCGTTTCGGGGCGAAGGCAAGCCTTGCATCTCAAGCTAAAGCAAGAATGAAGCAGGTTGAAAGGATGGATGTCAAGGTGAAGCTTGCGGAAATTGCAAATTTAGATTTTGACTTTACATATCAGCCTTACACCTCTTCAAACGAAATGCTACAAGCACGTGGGCTTACATTTGGGTACGACCCTTCAAAGCTTTTGATAAAAGATTTATCATTCAAAGTCGGCCCTGAAGATAAAATCTGTATTATAGGGAAAAACGGACACGGAAAATCAACCCTTTTAAAGCTTTTAACAGGCGAATTAACCCCAATAAAAGGTGAAATTTTTGTTGAAAGTAAGGTGGAATATGGCTACTTCGGGCAGATGAATTTAGATAGGCTAAACCTAGAACACACAATCGTTGAAGAACTTGAAACCGTTGAAGAGGGCATTGATATTCAAAAAGTGAGGAGAACCGCGGCTCAAATGCTGTTTTCTGGCGATGAGGCGTTTAAAAAAATCAAGGTGCTTTCAGGGGGGGAAAGAAGCCGTGTTATGCTTGGTAAAATCTTGCTTACACCCGCTAATTTGCTATTACTAGATGAGCCAACGAACCACTTTGATATGGAAAGCTCGGAGAGTTTGATGGATGCAATCAAAAACTTCAAGGGGGCGGTGATGATGGTGACACACAATGAGTATTTCTTGCGAGAAATTGCAAACAAGCTAATCGTGTTTGATGGCGGAAAAACCTTTACATTCACAGGCACTTACGACGACTTTTTAAAGCAAATTGGCTGGCAGGAATGATATGTATTTTTTTAAAGGAATTCTTTCGGCTTTTGCTTTTACGATTATTTTTTATAACGAAAATATGAAATTTAAGGAATTTGTAAAGAAGAAATTGTTTTGGGTTATTGTTATACTTTGTTGTATTTCTGATGTTTATTATTTTAAAACTCTATTTTACAGTAACAATGAATTTGATAGCAACAGAACTATAGCTATAACAACAATTTTAGCTTTGCTTTACACGATTAAAATTCATGGAGATAATTTGGAGTTTCAAAAAAGAATAGCTTTAAGAAAAGAACGCCTTGAGTTGATTGAAGATTTTAAAAAAAATTGGCAACAAATTGAAAAGCATTATATGAAGTTTTGGAATCTAGAGGTTGAAAATTTATCAAATCTATTTTTCTCTGATGATTATATAGAGATAGTTTACGGTAATGATGATGACAAAAATGAAATAATTCAAGATATAATATATAAAATAAAAACAAAGGAAACAGATGATACAATCAAAAAGATAATTCAGACTGAAATTTGGAAATCTCAATATGAAGGTGGTTTTAAAGCAGGTGACTACATAGAAGATAAGAATGAAGATGAAATAAAAAAAGAATATTTTGCAAATTCCTTGCAAAGCTTGTCTTTTAAAAATTACTACATAGAAGCATTATTTCCAACCAAAGATCGATATAACTTATTTTTCAAACTATATCGTATTCTTATTGATGTAAGAACGAAAATTCACAACTGCTTGCCAAATATTAAAAATGAAAATAACGAAAATCAATGGAAGATGGATTTAGAAATAAGTAAAAAATATTTCTCAGAAGATAAGGATTTATGGAAAAAATTATTAGAACACCACTATCCAATGCAAACGGAAGAGGTTTTAGAAAATGTTGGAATAAGAATTTTAGTTTATCATTTAAACGGAGAGCTTCGTCAAAAAAAAGAAGAAATTAAAAAGATGAAATCTGAAATGGAACATAAATTTAAAAAAGAAATCGCAAAGTTGCAAGAACAGGCAAAGATTTAAGCTACAAATTAAAGTATTCAAATATCATTCAAATATGTCATTCAAAAGCTACACTTCCACCGCTTAAATCAATACAGATAAAACCCTTATTCTTGTTATAAATTTATTTTTTTATATCTTTTCTTTTATGCAAACACCAAATTAAGTTAACTTTCTAATTTCAAAATTAATAAGTTTCAGCATATTTCTATTTACTGAATGTTGCCTGTAATCTTATGTTATTTTTTTCTACTATGTAAATAATTTATCTGCTTGCAATATTTCTTATTCATCGCACCATTATTTTTTATATCTTTTTATCAAGCATTTTTAAATCCAATATAAAATACTATTACTCTAAATGTTGCACACTTCTTTATAAAATACGCATTTATATTTCTTAAAATTCTTCTTATAATGTATCTTTATTTATCAAACAACATCACAATGTTTGCAATAATAATAAAACCTACATTATTTATAAAAAATTAGCCAATGCTATCTTGATATTTCGTCAATCATCCGTGCTTTATTATCCAATTCAATGCAATGTTGAAAGGTCTTGTTTCGCTTCCACCGGTTGAATTTATGGTTAAAGTTTTGATTTCACTTAAAATATCTGGTTCAGTTCCTGAATTTGGAGTATCTGCTGCTGCGGCAGTTTTCTGTTCCCCTGCTGCTGATTGACGCGCAAACCCATATCCACCAGCCCCAACTGTTGCATTTGCGGTGTTTGTTCCGTTGTGTGTATGGGTATGTGTTTTAAATAAATCGCTTTGAATGCTACCCATTGTTCTTGAATCTGGGTCAATCCCACCAAGCCCCCTCACGAAATAGCCTCTTAAGTCTGGCACCCTAAAAGTTGTAGAATCTACATCAATAAATTTCCCTTTTTCTGTTGAGTTGGGACCAACTGTTAAGCTATTATTAACAGCAAAATTCCACAATGTTTGATATGTAGATTTTAAATAAAGACCTCCGTTCAAAATTAAATAACCTGTCGGGTTTGTGCTTCCGTAATAAGTTTGAACTGAGCCAACTGGAATAAGATTATTCAAAGCAGTTTGTGTTGCAGTTGAAATAGGAAGGTTAGCAAGAGTGGTTTTAGCTTTAGAATTAGAATTAGCACTATCTTCAATTAGAATAATATCACTTGTAAC
>CAZFPN010000045.1:0-7033 GCA_964521015.1 uncultured Rickettsiales bacterium
AGAAAATGGGTATGTTGGAAAAGATGTTGAATCAATCATTAGAGACCTCGTTGAAAATGCCGAGAAAGACTTAAAAGATGCAAAACGTCGCAAGTATGAAATGCCGGCGATGAAGGAAACGAAGGAAAAAATCTTGTTTTCAATTATTGCCGAAAATAGCGATGACGAAACTTACAAAGCCGCCTCGCAAGATTACGAAAAAGGTCTTCTTGATGGTATTGAAATTGAAGTTGAAATTGAACCGAAAGAACCAAGCATGAATTCCTTTGAAATGCCCTTTGGTGGTGGAACTGCATCAATTGGAATGGTGCAAATTGGGGACATGATTGGCAAGGCAATGGGGGCGAAAAAACGCAAGAAAATGCCAGTTGGGGAAGCAAAGGCGATTATTTTTGACGAAATTATGGAAGGCATTGTTGATATGGAAGATATTGCAAAAGAAGCCTTAAACCTTGCGGAACAAGAAGGTATTGTCTTCATTGACGAAATTGACAAAATCGCTTTTTCAAGCAATGCAAAAGGTGGTGAAGTTTCAAGGGAAGGCGTGCAAAGAGACCTTCTTCCTTTAATGGAAGGCACGACGGTACAAACGAAATATGGCAACATAAAGACAGAACACATCTTATTTATTGGTTCTGGGGCATTTTATTCTTCCAAACCTTCCGACCTTTCACCCGAATTGCAAGGAAGGTTTCCTGTTAGGGTTGAACTTAAGCCACTTACGAAAGATGACATGATTGAAATCCTTAAAACCCCCCAAGCAAGCCTTTTAAAGCAATATACCGCCCTTTTAAAAGTGGAAGGGGTCGCAATTCAATTTACGGACGAAGGAATTAACGAAATCGCCGATATTGCAACAAAACTCAACACGGAAATTGAAAATATTGGGGCGAGAAGGTTGCAAACGATTATAGAAAAAACACTACACGACACAATGTTTAACGCCCCTCACTTGAAAGGCAAGAAAGTGGTTGTTGACAAGGCTTTTATCAAGGAAGGCATCAAGGATATTCAAAACAAAATTGACCTTGCCAAATTCGTCTTATAATTGTTTAAAGTTTATGTCAAAACCAACAAAGCTTACAAAAAACAGCATGATAGAACATTTAAAAGGCGAATCTGTTGGTCTTTCTGATGGCGAATCAAAGGAATTGTTAAACGCATTTTTTGAAACTTTGGAAGAAGAGCTTGTGGCTGGAAATAATGTAAAATTCCATAAATTTGGCACTTTTAAACCTGTAAAAAGAGCTGGAAGAAGGGGGAAAAACTTCACAACTGGGGAAGAAATTTTAACCGCAGAAAAAACAGAGCCGACCTTCATTAAAGCAAAAGAAGGCGATTAAGCAAGCAGAGAAATTGCGGTTTTTATTCTTTCCATTGCTTTTTCTAAGTCTTTTTCATCAAGTGCGTAAGAAATTCTAATGAAATTTGGGTAGCCAAAGGCAGAGCCGAACACTGTTGCAACTTTCGCATTTAAAAGCAGATATTCTGCGACTTCTTCATCGTTTGAAAGCACTTTTCCTTCTGCTGTCTTTTTGCCGTAAAGCCCTGAAATTCCAAAGAAAACGTAGAAGGCTCCGCGTGGTTTGATGACTTCTAAAAATGGCATCTCTTTTAGGGAATTATAGACGAAATCTCGCCTTTTTTCCATCCTTTCCCTCATAAACGAAATAAAGCTAAAAGAATGCGATAACGCCCCAAGGGTTGCCTCTTGCGAAATGGAACATGCGTTTGAAGTGCTTTGGCTTTGCAAATTCACGATGGACTTAATGAAAGCCTTGTTTTTCATGGCACCGAAGCCTATTCTAAAGCCTGTCATTGAATAGCTTTTTGAAACTCCGTTGATTATAAGAACTCTTTCGGCTAAATCAGGGGCGATGTTGAGTATATTTTTAAAGGAAAGTCCATCAAAAACTAGATGTTCGTAAATATCATCAGACATAACGAAAACATGCTTATTTTCCCTTAAAACCTTTGCGATTTCAAGCAATTCTTCAGCAAGATAAACAGACCCAGTGGGGTTTGAAGGCGAATTTAACAAAAGCCACTTTGTCTTTGGTGTTATTGCGCTTTCAAGCTCTTTTGTAGTGATTTTAAATTCGTTTTCCACGGCGGTTTTCACGATTACAGGCTTGCCTTCAAAAATTTCAACGATTTCGGAATAAGAAACCCAGTAAGGGGCAGGAATAATCACTTCATCCCCCATATTTAAAGAACAGGCGAAAGCATTGAAAATTCCTTGTTTTGCACCAGAGGAAACGAAGATTTCATCAAGTTCAAAGGAAAGTTCATTTTCTTTGGCAAATTTTTGCTGAATTGCCTTTTTAAGCGAAGCCGTGCCATCAACTGCTGTGTATTTTGTCTTCCCTTGTTTGATTGCATTAATTGCAAATTCGCATGCTTCGGGAGGGGTGTTAAAATCGGGTTCGCCGAGGCTAAGGTTGATGATATCAATTCCCTCTGCCTTCATCTTCCCTGCTTTGGCGGAAATGGAAAGTGTGGGGGAAGGCTTTAAATTGCTTACTCTGTTGGCAAAAAGCATAAAAAAAGAAATGTATATATAAAATTCTATTTGCTTGATTTTTTTTTTGCAAGCACTTTTTTGTAAATTTTTAAAATAATTCCCTCGGGAAAGGTTCGGGGTGAGGGTTATAATTTATATTTACAACTATGCTTTAATGTAATTTCACTTGCCTAAACACCTTCCTAAACACTTGCCTAAATATAATATTAAAAAATTGTTGACTTTATTTTATTTTTGAGGTATTATACTTTACAATTATTAATATTTTAATGTATGCCAAAAAAAATATCACAAAGTCAGTTTGGATTTGATTCCAGTATTTCATCTGCAGGATCTACTTCTAGTTTGCCTGAATCGGTAAATCAATCAGGAAAGATAGATATTTCAGAATCTAAGGAGATGTACAGTAGAATTCTAAAAAAGAACTATGCTGGAATGCTGAAAAACGTGAAAAAACTTGACCAATTAGAAGAAGTTTTAAACAATTTACCAAAGATAGAAAAGAGTGGAGGACTGTTTAAAAAGAACAGAGATATTACAGAGTCAGTTAAGGATTTGATAAGATTGGGCTTCATGAGTTCATGCGAAAATGCTAATAAAGATGCATTAACAACATTAAGCAATAAGATTAATTATGGTGATATGTTTAAAAATGTGAAAGAAGCTTACGAACTGATGAAGACTGCAACAAAAAAGCTTTATAAAGTAAATAAAGAGAGGACGATAATTGGCAGTCCTCAAGACTTCCAAAAATCTTCGGTAAATGAAGCATCACATAAAGAAATTTTTAAGATTATACAAGATAAAATAGATGACTTGAAAAAAGCTGAAAACAAAGGTAATCATCAAAATGCATTAGATAATATGCAATCAACTTTGCCAAAGTTATTAGAAAAATTAAAAGGTGCATCAGAGGAAATAAAGAATAAAACAAAAGCACTTTTTGAGAATTATTATAAAAAAGATGCAATATTTGTAACCATTCCCATTCAAGACGCTCTTTCTGAATTTGTTGAATCAAGCTATTTAAATACTAATCAACCAAAGGTTGAAGAAGAACCTTTGTCTAAATCCGCACAACCTCAAGCTCCCAAAAAGGTGAAAAGCGAATTAACATCTGAGGGAAAATGGAATGATGATAAAACTATTCCTGCATCTACCGTCTACAAAAATGATAAAAAGCAAGTAATTGTAACTGGCCAAGAAGTAAATCTTACTAAACCTATGGGCAGAATTAGTACGCTATCAACGAAAGATTTTCAAGACCTTCTTGCAAAGCAACTTGATGGCTACGAAAAAGATAGTCAAGGATTGTTTATAGATGTTGATAGCGGTAATGATTATAGTAGCTTTAAAGAAAAATTCACAAAAGCAGGTTTGACATTAGTGAAGGAAAAAAAATACTACTATCAATATCAAGATGAAGCAGGGGAAGACAAAGATGGGGAATATAAGTTATTTAAATTTCAAGATAAAAAAGGGAATTTTGTTTCCGCAATTAAAGTTAATGGTATTGAAGATAATAAAGAACTATCTAAACAATGGACTGCTTTATCAAATAATTTAAATCAAAGACATATAAGTAATGATAAATATAAAACAGTGGTTTATAACTGTTCACAGGGAAGGTCAAGGTCACTTAGCCTTGCTGTTATGACTGCTTTAAGATTTGAATCAGAAAAATTAGGCAGAAAGCTAAACGGAGATGAGGCACTTAAGATAATGGCAAATGTCATTACTGCAAGAAATACAGATATAAGAAACGAATATGAGAAGCATAATGATGGTAATGCTCTTGGAGGGATTGAGTCAGCTGGTGATGCCACAATAGAAAATGGAGCTTTAAAATTCAGCACCAGACTGAAGAAGGGGGATTTGACACCATTTATTCAAGACTTTGGTGGCTATGAAGTAGGTTCAGAGAAAACTGGAATGCACAAATTAGCAAACTTAACATTGGATGTTATTGGCGAGATGCTTGCAGATAAGAGTTTTGTAAAGGGATTAAAATCTGTAACCGAAGAAAATGTTAAAGAAATTGCTAAAAAACTAACTGGATCGCAAAATCAAATCTTGGCAAGTAAAGAACTTGCGAAAGCTTTTTACAAAGATTTCAAGGCAAAATTTGAAAATGGCAAGATAGATCAAAAGATAATCAATAATATAAAAAATAGTAATATTAAAGAGATTGAAGATTTGATTCAGATGCAACCAAGTCTTATGAACAAATTAACTTCAACTATAGAAGGAATGAACGAATTTGTGCATCTGTTTGAAAAATTACAAAGGTTAGTTTCCAAAGAAAATGTTGTTGCGAACAATGAAGCTACAAACAATCAAACTTCAATGGGGAAAAGCAATTCGATGCTATCACTTAAAGATATGCAACATTCATCAAGTCAAAGCTCAATTACTACTTCTGCTGATGCAAATGCAGGTGGGTATGCTGTTAAAGAATTTTTAACAAAATATAATCTTACGGATGCAGTTAAAAAAGATGCCCAATTACTTTGCAACCGTAATGATTCCTTCTTTCCAAAAAGTTCCGCAGACTTGCCTAATTTTATTACAAGTGCAAGAAATAATAATTGGAAAGAAAGAGATATAGCAACTGTTTGTTTAAATTTCTGTCGTGTAAGTGAACACAATAATCATGGTGTTCTTAAGAAAGACCTTAAAGGCATTTTCGAAGAAGCAAAATCAACACTAGCAAAAGAAATGAATCTGGGGAAAGGTAATGCTAGATAAAAATCGCACTTGCTGTTTTCAATTCCTCCCCGCTCTTCCTTTCTATTTCTAGGAGGTCTTTTCTTGCAATTCCTCCTCTAGAAAAGGTTCGGGGTGAGGGCTATAATTGTATTTATAAATTTCTTAAAAAATAATTTTTGTAGATTTTTAAAACAAGAAATTGCCTAACTGGAAAGGCTTGATTTGTAGTAATTTTTTATGAACAGTGCCTTATTAAGCCTTAAAACAAGGGAAAAGCCATACAAAAGCTTTAAATGGATTGCTTGCAAAATTTCATTTCAATATAAATCAAAATATATAAAATAATAATTGACAATATAGTAAATTTGCATTACAATAAAAAATATGTTTTATTTTTATGACAACACCAAAACAGCGTGAAAAAAGCTTTATAGAACAACTAGCGGACGAAATTTCAGGTAGCAATATTGAGCCATTATTTAAAATGTCTTCAACAACTGAAGTTTTCAAATTTGCATACAATAAAATGACTCAATTACAACAAAAAGTTCTTCGAAGAGGTGAAAATGAGGAACACTCAAGATAAAACCTTCAAAACAGCTTCAAAATCACTTGGAATTGGTGCTTCAAGGCTGATTTCTTGTTGTGTTACTGGGTGCGTAAACTTAAGTGAAAAAGCATGTAACATTTGCCTTTTTGCCCCTGTTAAAGCATTATAAAGTGCCTCATTTGGCTTGAATTTATCAAAAAAAGAAGGTGGTTTAATGCCATATTCTTTATCCCCTATTATAGAATTTCCAATGTGAGATAAATGCACACGAATTTGATGTGTCCTTCCTGTTTCAAGCTTCAATTCAACAAGGCTGAAGTTTCCCATAAAAAAGCTTTGCTTTAAAAGAGCATTCGTAATGGCTTCCTTTCCACCTGTTTTGCAAACTTTCATTTTTTGCCTATCGTGTAAATCTCGCATTATGTTGGTTTTGATTTGAAAGCTAGGAATTTTGAAAGTGCCGTAGCAAAGGGCTAAATACTTCCTTTCAACTTGGCGCTCTTCTATCATCTTGCTTAAAATCGTTTTTGCTTCTGGTGTTTTAGCGATGATTAAAAGCCCTGTCGTTTGCCTATCTAACCTGTGGACTATTCCGGGGCGAACACCCTCTTCCACTTCGCTTAAAGCCCCCACAACGGCATTTGCGATTGTGTCTTGCCCGTGAATTGAAGGGGGGTGAGTTGAAACACCTGCCTGCTTGTTTATCACCATTAAATGGTCGTCTTCAAAAATGATGTCAAGGGGAATTTCGCTTGGCTTTAAACTTGAAGGACTTCCCTTGATTAGCTTTTCAAGTTCTTCTGTGGCGGAAATTTCTTCTTCAAAAATAAGATGGCTCGGTTTTGTGATTTTTTTGCCATTTACCAAAATAAAGCCGTTCAAGACTGCCTCTTTCGCCCTTTCTCGTGGAAGGTGAAATGTTGTTGCGGTTTTTATGTCAAGTCTCATCTGTTTTGTAAAATAAAAGCTTGATATAGTGTTTTTTTGAAAAAAGCAAGGGTTTTGTTTTGATGTTAAAAAGTTTTTGAGGTCAAGAATTTAAGAAAACCACTTGACAGGCAGGAAAATGCCTTGTAAGTTATAGTTAGTTTATTTTTAAGATTTATGGGTTTAAAATGCGGAATTGTTGGTCTTCCTAATATTGGAAAATCAACTTTATTTAATGCAATCACGAAAACAATGCAGGCGGAAGCGGCGAATTACCCTTTTTGCACGATTGAGCCAAATGAAGCAAGGGTGAGCCTTGAAGA
>CAZFPN010000046.1:0-7002 GCA_964521015.1 uncultured Rickettsiales bacterium
TAACCCGCCAACTCCTTTTTCATATCTCACAAAGGAAATTAAAATTCCACAAATCGCCTGCGGAATTACATATACAAACAAAAAAGGACACGATTTAATGCTTGCAAATGCAGAAAAATCACCGATTTATACGAAGGAAATAACGGCGAAAGGTCCCAGATATTGCCCTTCAATTGAAGATAAAATCACAAGGTTTTCAAGCAAAGAAGAACACAGGGTTTTCCTTGAACCTGAAGGCTTAAACAGTCCTCTTATTTATCCTAATGGGCTTTCAACTGCGATGAGCGAGGAAATTCAAATTCAGTTTTTAAGAACGATAAAAGGGCTTGAAAATGTTGAAGTTGCGAAATACGGATATGCTATAGAATATGATTATGTCAACCCTCAAGAATTAAAGCCAACATTAGAGGCAAAAAAGTGTAAAGGGCTTTTCTTGGCAGGGCAAATTAATGGCACAACTGGATATGAAGAAGCAGGGGGGCAGGGGGTTATTGCAGGCATAAATGCAGGGCTTTTTGCAAGTGGCAGCAAGGAAGAATTCGTGGTTGATAGAAGCGAAGGATACATCGGTGTTATGATTGACGATTTAATCACGAAAGGTGTTATAGAGCCTTACAGAATGTTCACTTCAAGGTCTGAATACCGCCTTTCAATTAGGGCTGATAATGCTGATTTAAGGCTTACAAAAAAGATTATGCACCTCGGAATTGCAGAAGAGGAAAGAAAGGCTCAATTGAATGCAAAGCTTGAAGGAATTAGGGATTATATGCAGGCTTTGAAGTCTAAATCTTTCACTTCAACCGAGTTGAATAGAATGGGAATTATGGTAAGTCAAGACGGCATTAAAAGGGACGGCTTTGAAATGCTTTGCCATCAGCTTATTTCCTTTAACGATGTTGCTAAAATGTTTGAAGGCAAGCTTGATGCGATGCCAGAAGATGTAAAACAACAAATTTTAATTTCCGCAAAATATAACTTTTATTTAAAGCAACAGGAAGAAGATATAGAAGCTTTCAAGAAGGATGAAAACTTGAAAATTCCTGAAAATTTTGATTTTAGAAGTCTTAAAACTCTTTCCACGGAAGTGATTGAAAAATTTGAAACTCATAAACCGCAAAACATTGGTCAAGCATTAAGAATTCAGGGAATTACACCTGCATCCGTTATGTCGCTTATGATAGCTCTAAAATAATTCTTGACATTTTTGCAAAAAGATAATCGTCTTTATAAAACGGTTATTTTGTTTTATGAAAAAAGAAGAAATCAAGCGCAAGGTTAGTTCCCTGTTTGAGGCAATGTCAAAACCTCAATTTTCCCTTTCAAAAGAAGATAAAATCTATATTGAAAAGGTGATTAATAAGATAGATTCTGGCGAATTTCGTGCTTCGGAAAAAATTGACGGAAATTGGATGGTCAACGATTTCGTAAAACAGGCAATTTTGATTTATATGAAGTCTTCAAAATCACAGAAGATAAGCCTAAATTTTGATAATTATCTAAATCAAGATTCCACTTCAATTTATTATTCAGCAAAATATGCAGGAGAAAGATTTACCAACATCCAAAATTCTTTCGGTCTTAAATTTTATGATAAAGTTCCTTTAAAATTCGCCCATTTTGCCGAAAAAGATTTTGTAGATGCGGGGATTAGGATTGTCCCAGGTGCAATTGTAAGAATTGGTGCATTTATAGGTAAGAATGCGGTTTTAATGCCATGTTTTGTGAATATCGGGGCATACATCGGGGAAAAAACTATGATAGACACTTGGGCTTCAGTTGGAAGTTGTGCTCAAATAGGGAATAATTGCCACATTTCAGGTGGAGTCGGAATAGGGGGTGTGTTAGAGCCAGCTTCCGCAATGCCTGTGATAATTGAAGATAATGTCTTTATTGGAGCGAGAAGTGAAATCGCAGAAGGGGTTATTGTTGGTGAAGGAAGTGTGATTTCAATGGGTGTTTACATTGGTGCAAGCACGAAAATAATTGATAGAGAAACAGGGGAAGTTTTTTACGGAAAGGTTCCTAAAGGTTCGGTTGTTATAGCGGGAAGTGTGCCTTCTTCAAATGGGGTCAACCTTTATTGTGCTGTTATTGTAAAAAAAGTTGATGAAAAAACAAAAAGCAAAACGGCAATAAACGAGCTTTTACGCTTTTAAAGCCTTCTTTTTTCCTAGTTTCTTTGGCACTACGATTTTTTCAATATAAAGTTGTTGAGACATAGAAAGAATGTTGTTCACCACCCAGTAAAGCACAATTCCAGCTGGGAAACCTGCAAATATGAAAATTAACAAGAATGGCATTGTTTTGATTATCATATCTTGAGTTGGGTCGCTAGAGCGAGGGGAAAGAGATTGTTGCAAATAAGTTGTTATCCCCATCAAAATCGGCAATACTCCAATTTGCAAAAACGAAGGAACACCAAAAGGTAATAGCCCAAAAAGGTTGAAAATTGAGGTAGGGTCTTTTGCGCTTAAGTCGTTTATCCACCAAATAAATTCTGCCCCTCTCATTTCAAGTGATATATAAAGTACTTTATAAAGAGCAAAAAATACAGGAATTTGAAGCATTATCGGCAGGCAACCAGAAAGAGGGTTGACTTGCTTTTCTTTGTAAAGTTCCATAATTTTTCTATTCTGTTCAAGTTTATCTTTGCTATTTTCGCGAATTTCCTTAATTTCAGGGGCTAAAGCTTTCATTTTTCCCATTGAAATGTAAGATTTAGTTGCAATAGGAAAAAGAATTGCCTTAACAATTATCGTAAGTAAAATAATGGCAAAACCAAAGTTGTGCAGAAAGGAATTAAGGAATGTTAAAAGCAGGAAAATTGGCTTTGTTAGGAAGTAAAATATGCCAAAATCAACTGTTTTATCAAAGTTTGTGAATTCATATTTCTTGCCTTCTAAAGTAAAACCTTGTTTTTTGTAATCGTCAAGCAACTTAAGTTCTTTAGCACCAGCGAAAAATTTAAAAGGCATTGAAAAAGCTTGTTTTTGAGGTAATTTTACATCATTTGCAATGAAATCAATTTGGTATCTATCAACTCCCATTTCGGTAAAGTGGTTCACGGAAACATCAGAGGAATTGATTTTACATCCACTTTTAAAACAAATAACATTATTATAAAAGAAGGAAGTAAGCCAGTATTTATCTGTAAATCCACCCCAAAAAAGTTCAATTTCTTTTTTATAATTTAGGCGTTTTTTATCTTTAATTTTGCCATATTCTATCTCGCTAAAAACCTTTCCTAAGTTGTAGACAAAGCCTTCATGAGAAATCATCGTTGCCTCTTCCTTCAAAGGTTGAGTTCTTAAAATGCGGACAAATGGTGAAATTTCAGCATCAAAATTAGAATTGTTTATGACGGAAGATGTAATGTCGAACATATAATTTTCGTCCAATTTGAAGTTCACAACAAAGGTAAATCCCTGGTCGTTTTTCCAAAATGCTTTAAAGTTGTTTTGACCTAAATTTTCAATGCTCCAAATCGTTTTATTATTAGGTATTTTAATTTCATTTTCGCTTGCAAAACCAAATTGTACAAAGTAAGCCTCTTTTGTTTCACTAGGGAAAAGTAGGGCGGTTTCAATGCCTTCCGTTTTGTAAAATTTTAAGGAAAGATTATCAATTTTAAGACCGACAGGGTTGATTGACCCTTTCACTTTTGAATTTTCAAAATAGACACGATTTTCAGTTTTTAAAGCCAAATTCACAGGAACGAAAGTCGTAACATCTTTTTTTGGAACATCAATCTGTTTCTGATTATTTGTGTAATTTTCTTCTTGATTTTCCAATATTTTAGGTTTATCATCTTTAGATTGTTGTTCTAAAAGTTGTTGCTGTCTTGGTGCTTCGTAAAAATACTGCCAACCTAGCAAAAAAACTAGAGAGATAACACTTGCAAGAATGAGATTTTTATTATTATTTTTAATATTTCGCATGTCCTTTTATAAAAATATAAATACTTTAAGGTTGATTGGTGATATAAAAAACACAATCCCTATATTTGCTATATTAAAATACAAAACTTTTAAAACTTCAAGTAAAAAATTTTATTTTGCGAAAGATTTTTTAAGCGATGAATTTTTACATCAAGAAAAGCTTGAAATAATCACCACTTTGGAATTTAAAGAACATGGCGAAGAATTGCCAAATTCCAAACTGCCAGACCATGAAATTGAAAACGAGCTGTTAAATTTATTGAAATTTTTAGAACTTTCTCCGATTTTAGTAGCCGTTGAAAATTTGCCAGAAGAATTTAGTCAAATTCCATTGAACGAGGTTAAAGAAGGCGAAATCACAAACTTTTTAAGCGAGTTTATTTTTGATTTAAAACTTGTTTCAAATGCCCCAATTCAGCTGAAAATGGCGGTTGATTGTCAGTTTTATCTCTTTAGAGCGAAGTTTTTGCCTTTAGAACATTATGTCATTAAAATAGGCGCTCCAGAAAGGGATGAAAGCCCATTAGTAAGGGTGCATTCTTCTTGTTATACAGGCGACCTTCTTGCTTCACTTCGTTGCGATTGCCGAGACCAACTTCAAGAAAGCATCAAATTCATTTCCAAGGCAGAAGGTTTTTCTGGTGGATACATTCTGTATTTAATGCAAGAGGGCAGGGGGATTGGGCTTGCAAATAAGATAAAAGCCTATAATTTCCAGCAACTTGAAGGGCTTGATACAGTTGAAAGCAACCTTAAACTTGGCTTCAAAGATGACGAAAGAAGTTTTCTTCCTGCCATCAAAATGCTTGAGTTTTTCAAAGTTAATAGCATTTCCTTAATCACCAATAATCCAAAAAAAGCACAAGATATGGAAAAATTAGGCATTAAAGTGGAAAAGACAATTCACACGATTTTTGCCATTAATGAATATAACGAGAGCTACTTAAAGGTGAAAGAAGAAAAAATGGGACATTCATTTAAGAATTAGCTTTTAGCATAATTCGGCAAACGTTGGCTATCATCGCCGCATTGTCTCCACACAAATAAAGCGGTGCATAGTGAATTTTTAGCTCTTCAAATTCCTTTTCAAATTTTTCCCTAATATACAAATTCGCCGAAACACCACCGCAAATTACGATTTTATCAAACTTTTTGGAAGAATGGGAAATCATATTTTTCACCCTGTCAAGCAAAGTCGCAGTAATCACCTTTTGGAAGCTCGCACAAATATCAAAAACATCCTGTTCTTCCTTGAATTCGTTCACCAAGTTAAGAAAATGAGTTTTAAGACCAGAAAACGAAAAATTGAATTTATCCTTCCCTTTAAGCGGAATGCCAAGTTTGAACCTGTTTTCATCACCTTTTTTAGCAAGCTTTTCAACAATCGCCCCCCCAGGGTAGCCAAGACCTAAACTTTTTGAAAGCTTATCAAAAGCCTCGCCAACGCTATCATCAATTGTCTGTCCAATGATTTTATAATTTTGCAAATTTTCAACTTCAATAATTTGACTATGACCCCCAGAAACCAGCAGGCAAAAGAAGTTTTCTTCAAGTTCGCTAAAAAGAGAAGGCGTAAAAATGTGCCCTTCAAGGTGGTTAATGAAGTAAAGCGGTTTTGAAAGAGCAAGCGAAAGCCCTTTTGCAAAGCCAATTCCAACCAAAAGCCCCCCAATCAAACCCGGCCTATCAGTGGCACAGATGACCTCAATTTCATTAAGCAAAATGCCAGCTTCAAAAAGGGCATCTTTCATCACACTTTCAATTTTTTCAAGATGACTTCTTGAGGCAATTTCAGGCACAACTCCGCCAAAAGCCGAATGTAAATCAATTTGAGAAAAGGTTTTTAACGAAAGAATTTGCTTCCCTTTCAAAATCGCAACAGAAGTTTCATCGCAAGAAGTTTCAATACCGAGGATTATCATAATTCAACAAATTCAAGCCATTTTGGAGCAAAGTCATTTTTTCGCAACTCTTCTTTGGAAAAAAACCTGACAAAACCTGTGTTTCCAACATCTTTATCATTCCATAAATTTTTAAAATTTCCCCCCTGCTTTACCTTACCTGAAGAAATTTCGCAAAGAAAATAATGCTCAATTTTGTTGATATTTTCCTTCCATTTCACATTTTCTTCTGCCGTTTGTCTGTAATAGTCTATCTTCAAAAGCTTTAAAGGGCGAATTTTAAGACCCAGTTCTTCAAAAACCTCACGAATGCAAGTTTCTTCAAGAGTTTCAAAGCCATCAAGCCAGCCACCAGGTGTGAACCAAGGTTGATTTCCATCGTTTTTAACAAGTAAAAGCTCGTTTTTTTCATTAAAAATAATAGCTCTTGCCGTTGTGATTATTCTAACATTTTTCATAAATTTTGCCATTCTAAAACTTCCCCAGCAAGATATAAAGACCCCATAATCACAACACTTGCAGGGGTTTTTATTTGCTCTAACACTTCGTAAAAAAATTCGCAAGAAGAAATTACATTCGCCTCAACTTCTTTCAAAGCGGATGCAAGATATTGGCTTGTGTAAGCTTCTTCGGAAGAATGAATATTGACCGAATACACATTAAAACCCTTGAATTGCGGGATGATGTTTTCCAATTCCTTTCGTTTCAAAAAACCACAAATTATAAACAAAGGTTTTTGAAGTTTCAAGGCTTCTTCAAGGCAAACTTTAACCCCTTCTTCGTTGTGTGCGCCATCCAAAAAAACATTCAAGTGGGGGAATTTTGCAAGCATTTTGCCTTTTAAATTTTGAAATCTTGCTCGCCAAACTGCTGATTTTAAGCCATTTTTTATCGCACTTTCGGAAATTTTCTTATATGTGAAGTTAATTTCTTCAATCGCTCTCAAAACTGCTCCCGCATTGAACATTTGATGAATGCCTCTTAAGGCAGGCAAAGGAAGTGTTATTTCCCACCTTTTTGATGTGTAAGTAAAGCCATTTTCTTGCAGTGAAATTTCGTAATCTTTCCCATAAATTAAAGGCATTTTGCATTTCAAAGCAAGCTCGTAGACTTCCTTAAAATTTTGTTTCGCAATTACGAAAGGACAAGATTTTTCAACCGCC
>CAZFPN010000047.1:0-6884 GCA_964521015.1 uncultured Rickettsiales bacterium
TTTTGGAAAACTATGATGATTTCAAGGAAAAGCTAATTCAATTTAGAAACGAAGAATTAGAGCACTTCCACAAAGGGGAAGAGGCAAGCAAAGGGTTGACAAAATTTTCAAAAACTTTTCGTTTTATTACACACTTTGGAATTTTCTTTTCTAGTAAAATTTAATTATTACGATATGCTTTCTATAAACTTCAATAATAATTCAAATTTTTCCCTAAAATGGCTTTCCGCCCTTAAAATCACGACATCTTCAGTATTGGAACTACGCGCAAGAAAGGCTGTTTTTTTATCGTCAAAATAAGCTTTAATGCCATCTATCTTAAGCACAAATTCTGGGTTAAATTTGGTTAAACCTTCTTCAATTTTGTTAATTAATTCTTGCTTTTTGTTGGTTTTAATTTTAATTTCCGAAGTCTTAAATGTGAAAGGAAATTGGGGCAATTTTTCGTTTAAAAGCAAAATTTCCACAATTCTTAAAAAGCAATAAATTCCGTCATCAAATGGAAAAAACTTGCCATCGTTAATGTAGATATGTCCGCTCATTTCACCAGCAAGAATGGCATTTTCCTCTTTCATTTTTTGTTTAATAAGTGAATGACCGGTTTTGAAAATAACTGGCCTTCCACCCATTTTTGCAATTTCTGTTTCAAGAACAATGCTTGATTTAACATCAAAAATCACCTTTCTTCCAGCATTTTCCTTTAAAATAAAATAAGAAAGCAAAAGAATAATGTCGTCCCCATACCACACCTTTTCCTTTTCAAGAAGAAGAACTCTGTCAGCATCTCCATCGAAAGCAAAAACAAAATCAAGGTTTTCTTTTTCTAAAAAATTTTGTAAATCGTCAATATTTGCGGGCTTTGAAGGTTCTGGCAACCTATTTTCAAAATCACCCGTCATTTCCATATTTCTAAAGACAAAATCACAGGACAATAAATTACAAATTTCCTTCAAAATCTTTCCACCACTTCCGTTCATCGCATCTATTCCAATTTTTAAAGGCTTTTTTGGCAGATTTAGTTGATTGAAAATCGCTTTTATATAATGTTCATCAATTGTTTTAAGCCACAATTTCCCATTTCCCTTGCTTTCAAGTTCAACTTCTTTCATTGCAATTTCTTTTATATCAAACCCAGAAAGAGAGCCACCCTTCGTTGTAATTTTGAGACCATTATAATTTGAAGGATTGTGGCTTCCTGTTATCATAAAACTAGCACAAATATCAAGAAATTCGCAAGAATAATAGCACACGGGTGTTGGCACAATTCCTATATCAAAAACATTCAATCCACTTTCTTGCAAACCTTGAATTAAGCCATTTTTAAGCGCCAAAGAAGAACTTCTTGCATCCATCCCCACACTAACCGCTTTTTGTGTGTAAGTTTTTGTCAAATGAAGACCAATCTTAAGACCCAAATTAAACATAACCTCTTGCGTTAATTCGCTTTCAAGCTTTCCCCTAATGTCGTAAGCCTTGAAAATGTTTTGATTAAACAAAAACCCCATAAAATTAATATTTTGAATAAATCTATTGAAATTACTTTTTAAAGTCAAGAAAAAAAGGTTGACAAAAAACTAAAAACATTGCCTTTTTTATAAAATATTTTATAGAAGATATGGAAAAACGCCTTACTATAGCAAAACTTTTGAAGCTTACAGCCGAAAGGAAGATAATCGCATTAACATCTTACACCGCAAATATTGCAAGAATTACAGATAATCACGCTGATGTTTTGCTTGTTGGGGACTCTCTTGGAATGGTGCTTTACGGTCTTCCTTCCACACAAGGGGTGACTCTTGAAATGATGAAAAATCACGGAAAGGCAGTTGTAAATGCGACAAAAAAAGCATTTATTGTGGTTGATATGCCCTTTGGAAGTTATGAAGAAAGCAAAGAACAGGCATTCAAAAATTGTGCAGAAATTTTAAGCTTTACAGGGGCAAATGCAATTAAGCTGGAAGGGGGCAAGGAAATGGCTGAAACGATTGCTTTTTTAATTGAAAGGGGAATTCCTGTGATGGCTCATGTTGGGCTTATGCCTCAAAAATTTAAGATAAAGGGGTCTTTTTCCAAAGAAAAGGACGAAGAAAAAATAATGCAAGATTTTGAATCCGTTGTAAATGCTGGTGCTTTCAGTGTTGTTCTTGAAAATATCGCCGAAGAAATTGCTTTGAAAATTAGCCAAAAGTTCCCAAATGTTTTGACAATTGGAATTGGAGCAGGCAAGGAAGTTAAAGGGCAAATAGCCGTTTTTGAAGATTTGGCTGGTCTTTCTGGTGAATTCATTCCCCCTTTTTATTCCAAAATTCAAGATTTAGCGGTGAATTTAAACGAGGTTGCTTCTTCCTTTGCAAAATCTGTTAAGTGAGGTATTTTTCCCAATCAACTTTTAGTTTTTGTAGGAGAAAATTATCAAAATTAATCTCGCCGAATTGCTTTGTAAATTGCTTTTTTATTAACACTTTCCCGCTTTCTTCACTATTAGTCCCAAACGATTTCTCAAATTGCAAAGCCTCCTCTTCTGTTTCAAAAATTAAAATGTTAGATAGATAAAGAAACATCTCAACTTTAAAATGCTTAGCTTTTAATATTTGCTTCATTAGTTCACGATTTTCATGATTTTCATATTCACGAGGCATCTCTTCAATTTCTATGGTTGTTTTATTAAACTTTTTGCAAAATAGTTCATATGTCTTATAATCATTTGAAGATTTTACTGCATACCAAAACCCTTTCATTTCTTTAAAATTTTTTAATGGAGGTAAAAATAATTTATCATACTTTATCCTTAATTCATAAAAACACCCCTCTTCAAGTTTTCTATCTTTATAATCTACCAAATATTTAACTTTTCTTGAAATAATTTGAATATCATCAAACTTCTTATCATTAAAATAGTTTAAATATATATAAAAATCCCTTAATTTGAAATCGATATATTCGGGTAAATTTGTACAAAGTAAATCCCTTATTGAATCAATAAAGCTTAAGTCATCTATTCTATCAATAATTTCTGGAAAGAGTTCTTCAATTACATTTTTGATAGCTGTAAAATTTTTCTTTTCGAATACATCTTTAAAAAATTCCTCCCCATTTTCTAAGTATGAAAAAGCTTTTTTAAAAACTTCCACATTTTCTTGCAATAAATTGCTAAAATCTTCATTTTGCAAACTCATTGCCTTAAATATTTCATTTAAAATCTTTAAATCTTTAGAATTCCTGTGTCTTAGTCCGTCAAAAAGTTCAAGTGGATCATATAATTTCCAAAACAGCTTACCTTCTTCATACATTTTCCAAAGTACCTTTTTTTCTTCAGGTAGGCTTTCTGCATGTTTTTCCAACAAGTCTTCAATCTGATTTCTCACAAAATCATCTTCCTCTTTCGTTTGAGGAAAGCGTATTTTCTTATCCCAAAACCTTACTCTAAAGTCGTAATCACTTTTTAAAAGCACTACCTTTTTTTCTGCAAATGTTTCATCTTCTTGCATTTTGTCTCTTTCTGTAAAATTTGCTGGGTCTTCAAATTCGTTTTCAAAGTTATTATGCTTAAAAATGTTTTCAAGCTTTTCTTTAGGGGAAAGATTAACCCCTAGCCTCTTCTTAAAAAGCCTTTCAAGAGTGTTAAAATCTCCACGGCGATTACTTGCCCCATTTCTTGTGATAAAAAGCCCAAAGCAAACACTCCCTTTATTACCACAAATATGACAAATATGACCTTTATTTTGCTCTTTTTCATAGAAGTAAGGAGCCTCAAGTTTGCTATGTATGGTTAATGTTAAAACTTTTTTATCATCTATTATAATTTCTCCATAATCTATTCTTGGCAATCTTGAAAGTAAGTCTTTTAATTTATTTTGCAAATCTTCTTTTGTTTTGTCTGTGCCTATAATTTCTTTTGTTTTATCTTTAATACCAAGAATATAGAATGATTTTTCCGCTTCATTGTTTGATAGTGCTAAAATATCTTCAATAAAGCAGGCATCACAGTCTATTTTTTCTTTAAATTCCACAAAGTGATTTTCCCAAATTTCCAGCAACCTTTCCAATTCTTCTTTTGTCATAAATTCATTACTTTTATGGGAATGTTTGAATGAAAAAATATTTATGTCAAGTGTAATATTTAGTTGACTATTTTACTTTAGCCTTATAAACTTCTATCAAATATGATTAAAAAAATGCAAAGACTGCAAATTAAAGCTCCAACTTTACAGGCTAAAACAGAAGAAGAGGAAGTTTTTATAGGAATTGACTTAGGGACAACAAACTCCCTTTCCTGCTTTTACGAGGAAGAAGGCAAGCCACGAATTTTGTGCGATGTTTCCCCTTCTGTTGTCACCTTTTTTGAAGATGGCACATTTGAAGCCTGCAATTTAACCCACGAAAAAGAAGGTAAAGGCATTACCATCAATTCCATAAAAAGAAAAATGGGGCTTGATGAAGTGCTTGAAATTTACGGAAAAACTTACAAACCAGAGCAAATTTCCGCAATCATCTTAACTCACATTAAAAACAAAAGTGAAGAATTTTTAGGAAGAAAGATAAAAGGGGCAATCATCACCGTTCCCGCTTATTTTGACGATGCCCAAAAGACAGCAACGAAATTAGCAGGGGAAATGGCAGGGCTTGAAGTCTTAAGGCTACTTAGCGAGCCAACTTCCGCTTCCGTCTATTTTGATATAGAAAATAAAGAAGAAGGGATTTATGCCGTTTATGATTTAGGCGGTGGCACTTTTGATGTTTCCGTTCTGCAAATGAAAATGGGAGTAATCAAAGTTCTTGCCGTTGGGGGCGATTCAATGCTTGGGGGCGATGATTTTGACGAAATTCTGGCACAAAAATTCCAATGCTCTCAATTAAAAGCAAGGCAAATAAAAGAAGAAATTTGCACGAAAGGTCATTCAAACGGCTTAAGTCTTGATGATTTTGACGAAATGATTTTACCATTAATTCACAAAACTGTCAACATTTTTGAAGGCACTTTAATTGATGCAGGTGTGAAAAATGAAGACTTAAAAGGTGTTATTTTGGTGGGTGGAAGCACGAAAATGCCAATCATAAAACAGGCGATAGAACACGAGTTTAAAGCCCATATTTTTGAAGATGTAGATGCTGATAGAATAGTGGCACTTGGGGCCGGTCTTCACGCTTTTAACTTGCAAAACAGAAAGGGCAACCTTTTGCTTGATGTCGCCCCCCTTACGCTTGGAATTGAAACTCTAAATGGGCTTGTGCTTAAGGTTATACCGCGCAATTCGCGCATTCCAATTGAAATTGAAACAGAGCTAACAACAGGGGAAGACTTCCAAACAGGAATAATAATTCACATAGTGCAAGGGGAACGTGAGTTCGTGAAAGACTGCCGAAGCCTTGCGAAAATGGAATTAAATGGCATTCCGCAATTGCCAAAGGGCATGGCGATGGTTATGGTGAAATTTAAGCTTGATGTTGATGGCATTCTTTCCGTTTCCGCTCTTGAAAAATTAAGTGGGAAGGAAGTTAGCATTGAAGTTCGCCCTTCTTATAATTTGGAGGTGAAAGATATTAGAAAAATGTTTGAAGAGGCAATGAAGCACGGCAAGGAAGATATGAAAAAAAGGCTAATTGAAGAGGCAAAGCTTGAAGCAAGGTCTATTATCTTAAGTGCGAAGTTGTTAAAAAGAAAGGAGCTAGAACCCTTAATTTCAGGGCTTGAAAGTGTGTGCGAAGGTGGAAGCGAGGAAGAAATTAAAGCGGAAATAGATAAAATCCGCCTTAAAATGGTGCATAATGAGTATTGAGGGATTGAATTTTTTACAATTTTTCATTGACTATTCTTTAGTTTTACTATTGTAATTATATTAATTGTAATCAAATTGCAAAAATATTGATATGAATAACATCTTGCCTACTTTTTTACCTATTATTTATAGTTATCCAGAAAGCAAATCACTCTTAACACATCTGTATGAAATTTCTCAAATTTTAATGTTTTTTGCTACTTGTGTTGCAGGTGGATTTGCTTACAAATCTTGGAAAGAGCAGAAGGTAGCAAATGATAATTATAAAGAGGCGGAAGAAACAAGAAAAAGGGAAATTTTAGAGAAGTTTATGCTGTGATTATGTAAGATATTTGCTTGATGAGTTTAATGCTGTTGTAATCCATCTCATCTTCAAAACCATATTCCCAAAGGCAAAATTCCGCTCCTCGTTTTTCAAAAAACACAAGGCTGATTTTTTTGTTAGTGTAAGCCTTCCACTGCTTAAATGGATAAAAAAGTTGCCTTATTATCACATTTTTTGTATTGGTATTTTTTGCCTCAATCAAAACAAGCCTCTCCCTGCCTTCATATCCCGCATCAACCTCCGTCTGCACTCCCTCAACCTCTATTTTGTGGCTAGAGGCAAAAAACGAAAATTTAGGAGTGTACTTCCTGCCCCTTATCGTAAGCACTAAGCTCGCATCTTCCACAAAAGTTCTAATAATGCTTGAAGCGTAGGCAAAATCTAGATGTTGCATTTCCGAGTTGCCAATTAAAGAGGTTTCTAAAGTGAAGTCTAGTTTAGAAGTATAGGTAAAGCTTTTTGATGTCTCTTCAGGAATATCAACATAACCCTCTCCTTTAATAATTGCATACTTTCCGTTTTTCACAGGCAAAATAAAAAGCCCTAAATCCTTAAAAACCCTAGGTCTATCATCCCTGCTATCTTGTTTGCATAAAATTCTTGGCTCTCTTTTGCCAGTTTCCTTAAAGATTTTAGTCGCCTCTTTTATATCATCTGCTGTGATAAAAAATGGTTTTTCATCAAAATTATTTTGATATATATTTAGTTTTTCAAAAATCAAATCCCATGGGTCTGTTTGCATAATTATTATAATTAGAAATTAAAAGCTCTTCAACCTTGCC
>CAZFPN010000048.1:0-6592 GCA_964521015.1 uncultured Rickettsiales bacterium
AACGATGATTTTACGAAAATTGTACAAAACATCTGTCAAAAACAAAAAGTAGGCGAAAAAACACTTGAATTCTTCGTGGAAGAACAAAAAGCATATTTAAACGTGAAAGAGGTAAGTATAACTAATAATTTAAATTCTTTATCTGCGGATTCAGTTTTCTCTCAAGCAAGACGTACAAATCAATCAGAGGCGAGAATACAAGTTAATTTTGACATGAACGTGACATATTTTTCCAAGACAAGCAAAGACGAAAATTTTACCCCATTGCCAATTACTACAAAAAACCCAACAAATGGAAAAGGTAATGTAAAATTGGAAAATGGTCAGCTAACTATCACAAGATTGCAAAGAGGAAGAGAAAGAGTTGATGTGAAAATTGGAAAAACAACAGTAGTTTTTGAAACACAGGAAAATGGTTTAATTATGCCATCAATTGGTGGAATTGTTCTTTCGCAAAACCCTCAAGCATTTATAAAGAAAATGAACAGTGATGACTTGCAAGGGAAAAATATTTTTGTTAAAATTAATGGAGTTCAATACAATATAAATAGAGATGGCATTACTACAACTGATCAAAATGTTACAACCGAAAATTTTAACGAAATAATTAAAGAATATAATAATACGGCTGGAAAAATGCCACCAATACCAAATGTATCTATTAACACTAGATGAAGTTTTTTTATCAAAAATCAACAATTTCCTTTCTGCTTTTACCTTTTTCGTTAATCTATCTTGCCATTTTTCTTATAAGAAATTTTCTTATAAAGCAAGAAAAATTAGCCAACAAGGTTGTAATTTGCATCGGTAATGCAAGTGTTGGGGGGGCGGGTAAAACTCCCACAGCAATTTTGGTGGCAAAAATCTTACAAGAAAAAGGATTGAAAACCTGCTTTTTATCAAGAGGGTATGGCAGAAAAAGCAAAGGCTTTCTAAAGCTAAATGAAGCGATGGATAAGGGTAAAACGGGTGATGAGCCGAGGCTACTTTTAAAAATCGCGCCAGTGTATCTTTTTTCTTCTTATAAGGAAGTGCTTAAAAACCAGTCTTCAATTGCGGAAAATATAATTATTATGGATGATGGTTTTCAAAACCCTTCAATTCACAAGGATTTCACGATTTTAGTCGTTGATGGCAAGCTTAAATTTGGGAACGGATTTTTACTTCCAGCAGGACCACTGCGAGAGCCAGTTTTTCGTGCCGTTTCAAGGGCAAATATCGTGTTTAATGTGGAAGGCGAGGGGGCGGTGCAAAGTGCGAGGCAAGAATTTAAAATCAAGCGAAATTATGTTTTAGAATGTGAAAAAGCGAGCTATCTTGCATTTTCAGGGCTTGCGATTAACCAAAAGTTCTTTGATTCGCTTGAAAAATTGGGGATTAAAATCTTGCAAAAAATTGAATTCAAAGACCATCACGATTACAGCGAAGAAGAATTAACGGAAATACTTGAAAAATCAAGGAAAATCAACTGCATTCCCATCACTACCGAAAAAGATTTCGTCAAAATTCCACAGCATTTACAGCCATTTTTTGCCAAGTTGGAAATGACTTTTTCTCTTGAAAATCAAGAAGAATTGACCAATCAGTTAAAAAAATTCAAAATTCTTTAAGAATTTTCTTGACAAATAAGAAAAATTGGTTTTTACTTTGTTAAATTTTTATTATTTCTTTATTATTATGGCTAAGGAAAAGTTTGAGAGGACAAAACCTCATATGAACGTTGGAACTATCGGTCACGTTGACCATGGTAAAACAACATTAACCGCTGCTATTACATCTGTTTTAGCTTCAAAAGGTTTGGCACAAAAAAAAGCATATGACCAAATTGATGCTGCACCAGAAGAAAAAGCAAGAGGTATTACAATTAACACTGCTCACGTTGAATATGAATCTGATAAAAGACACTACGGTCACGTTGACTGTCCTGGACACGCGGATTACATCAAAAATATGATTACAGGTGCCGCACAGATGGATGCCGCAGTTTTAGTGGTTGCTGGGACAGACGGACCTATGCAGCAAACTAAAGAACACATTCTTCTTGCACGTCAGGTTGGTGTTCCTCACATTATTGTGTTCCTAAACAAATGCGATGTTGCTGATAAAGACCTTCTTGAGTTAATTGAAATGGAAGTTAGAGAACTTCTTACAAAATACGGTTTCGTCGGGGACAATGTGCCAATCATTAGAGGTTCTGCTTTAGGTGGTCTTGAAGGAAAACCTGAAGGGGTTGAAAGCATTAACAAGCTTGTTGAAGCTCTTGATGCACTTCCTGATGCAATTAGGGAAACTGATAAACCTTTCCTTCTTCCAGTGGAAGATGTATTTTCTATTTCTGGTCGTGGAACGGTTGCTACAGGTAGAGTAGAAAGAGGAATCGTAAAAGTGAACGAAGAAGTTGAAATCGTTGGAATTAGACCTACAAGAAAAAGTGTTGTTACTGGTGTTGAAATGTTTAGAAAACTTCTTGACTCAGGGCAAGCTGGTGATAATGTTGGGCTATTGCTTCGTGGTGTGAACAAAGAAGATATTGAAAGAGGACAAGTAATCGTGAAACCTGCTTCAGTAACTCCACACAAGAAATTCAAAGCTCAAATTTATGTGCTTAGCAAAGAAGAAGGTGGAAGACACACTCCATTCTTTAAAGGTTACCGTCCTCAATTCTACTTCAGAACAACGGATGTAACAGGCTCTGTTACTCTTCCTGAAGGTGTTGAAATGGTAATGCCAGGTGATAACATTTCAATTGAAGTTGAATTAATCGCTCCAATTGCTATGGAACAAGGTTTAAAGTTCGCTATCCGTGAAGGTGGAAGAACGGTTGGTGCTGGTAATGTTTCTGAAATCATTGAATAATTCGTGCACTTTGTTTTACTAGCATTAACATTGTTTTTTACCGCAAATGCAAGCACTCTAACCTTAGATGTTATAAGTAAAGTTAAGTCTTGTACCTTTGCAATTTTTTCCTCTAGCGAGAATTTTAACAAGTCCTCCTCATTTTACAAAAAATCTTTAGGCGAAAGCATATCTTCAAATGCAAGTTATGGAACAGGTTTTTTAACAAGCTATAAAAATACCTTAATTTTATTGACAAATTTTCATGTTATTGAAAGTCCGCTAAAAAATAAAAATAAAATTTTTGCCTGCAATAGTGAAGGGTGCTTCGAATTTGTCGTATCAATGATTGACAAAGAAAGAGATGTCGCAATTCTAAAACAGATTGAAAATTTCGCTTTTAAATGCAAGGAAGGAGTAAAATTTTTACCTAACCCTTCCCAAACTTCGGAAATTTTTATTTTTGGAAATAAGTTTGGGCTTGGCAATTCTTTTGCATTCGGTCATCTTGCTTCACCTTTCCATAAAATTTCGGAAAACGAAAAATACCATATAATTGATGTCAATGCTGGTTATGGGAATTCTGGAGGGGCGGTTTTTTCTTTTGATGGCAGTGCTTTAGGGATGTTGAAAAGCATTTATTTAAACAATGCAAATCAAATGGTTTTTGCAATTTCGGCCGAAGATGTCATAAAGTCAATTGAAAAAATGCAGGAAATTCTTGACTTCGCGGATGTTTTGGAGTTTGAAATTAAGGAAGAAGGCGATGACATTTTTCTTGTTAAAAACAACGAAAGCCTTTACTTTGAAAAATTACCATTTCAAAAAGTGAGAGTGCAATCTATAAATAAAAAATTCGTTTCCAGCAAAGCTGAAGTTCTTTATGATATTTACCAATTCGTCAACAACGGCGAAGAAGAGGTTTTAAGGCTCGGATTTGCAAGTCTTGACGGTAAGTTAAAAACCTTAAATCTTAGAAAAAACAGAAGAGAAAGCAATATTTCCGTCATCCCTTAAGCCTTCAAAAACCCTTTCAGCAAAACCTAATTCCTTCATTGTTTCTTTTGCGGAGGCAAGGTTCCCCCTTTCGCTATTATCAAGAATGATGATGCCAGCAGGTTTCAAAAAATTCACCGCCGTCAAGAGGCACTTTGCTCTATCTCTTGAATCCACGACTATAACATCAAACTTTTTTATTCCAAAATGTGCGATCTCAAGGTTAAAATTTGGTAAGTCTTGACAAAGTTTTATTTTCACAATTCCGTTAGCAGGGCTGGAATTAACGACAAAATCAAACCATTCCTGCCTTGTTTCAATCGCACAAACATTTTTGACTTTTTCTGCATAATAAATGGTTGAATTTCCCGCCCCATATTCAAAAACATCAAAATCTTTCTGTAAAAATCTGTCCAAAAAATTGATTAAATTGAAGTTATACCAAGGGAGAAATTTCTTCATTTTAAAATAAAACAGGAATAAATTTGAACACTGCGGTTGGGTAAATTCCTGTAATTAAAACCAAAATAGCAAGTGTGAAAAGTGAGATTTTCTCGGAAATTGTTAAATCCTGCAATGATGATAAAGTTTTTTCGTTTCCAACCCCGAACATTGTTTTTTTATACATATAAAGCATATACAATGCACCGAAAATCACTGAAAGACCAACTAGGAAGGCATAAAGGAATGATTTGCTGTAAATTGCCACGATTGTCAAAAATTCGCCAACGAAACCGCTTGTAGCAGGCAAGCCAGCGGAAGCCATAGTGAAAATCATTAGAACTATTGCGAAATTTGGCATTTTTTTTGCAATCCCCCCGAAGTTTTTGAACTCACGAGTGTGAAGCCTTTCGTATAAAACCCCAATGCAAAGGAATAATGCACCAGAAACGAATCCGTGGCTTATCATCTGGAAAATTCCTGCAACAACACCATTTTGATTCATTGAAAAAATCGCAACCGTCACAAAACCCATATGAGCGATTGAAGAATATGCTATCATTTTTTTAATGTCTTCTTGCATAATAGCGATTAAAGAGCCATATAAAACTGCGATTATGCTAAGAATTATAACGAAATCTGCGAAGAAAACAGAAGCATTTGGTAGCATTGGCAGTAAAAACCTTATCATTCCAAATCCACCGATTTTTATTAAAATTCCAGCAAGAATGACAGAGCCAGCAGTTGGTGCTTCAACGTGAGCATCAGGAAGCCAAGTGTGGAAGGGAAACATAGGAACTTTAATCGCTAAAGAAAGGAAAAGTGCAAGCCAAACAACCTTTTCCGCATTTTCTGTAATTGGAAGAAGCTTTAAAGCGGTTGTTATTGAGAAAATATCGGTCTCCCCTGTATGATTGATGAGGTAAATAATTCCAAGCAAAAAGAAAACCGAGCCAGCGAAAGTATAAATGAAGAATTTGTAAGAAGCATAAATCCTATTTTTCCCGCCCCAAATACCGATTATGAAGAACATTGGAATAAGAATTGCCTCAAAGAAAATGTAAAACCAAATAATTCCTTTCACCATAAAAAGCCCAACACAAAAGGTTTGCAGAAGAAGGAATAAATTTACAAACAATTTTTGCCCTTTTGAAATGCTTGATTGTGCGGACATAAGGCAGAAAATCACCAGCAAATTTGTCAGTAAAATAAATGCTAAGGAAAGACCATCAACCCCAACACTATAAAGGTAAAAATTTTTTAACATTTTGAATTTATCTTCCTGAAATTGGATGGCAGTAGGGTTTTGAAAGTCAAAATTAAACAAAAATAAAAGCGATAATGTAAACGAAAGAATGGCAAATAAAATTCCCACCCTAAATGAAATTTCTTCTTTCTTTACGAAAATGCTGTTAAAAATAATTCCAAAAATTGGCACTAAAACCAAAATTCCTAAGCTAAACATAAACATTTAATTAATCACCTAAATCTTTTATTTCAATATAATTTATTATTTTTCCAACACCTTGAGTGGAGGAAATTTTTTCTGAAACCAGTGTGGATTCGTATTTATCACTTGCATAGCCGATGATAGTCACTTCCCCACCGAAAACGGAAAAATAATAGTTCGCATACCTTACATTATTCGTAAAAATAAGCTTTGTTTTGATTTTTTGCTTAATTGTGAAATCTATAAAAGGGCTACGCGAAACCCCAACTTTTATTTCGTCAAAAATTTTGTATTTAGGATATTTAGAGGAGGTATAATCTAACAGATATTTCTTTAGGGAGTTATTTTTTGCAACTCCAACCAAAAAGATGTTTTTTCGCAAAACCAATGCTTCAGCTTTAATGGAATCAAGGTTATTTAGTTTTAAAATCATATCAATTTCCTTGTTGAGTTTTCTCTCAAGTAAGTATTCTTCTTTTGTTTCTTTTACACTTGAAAAGCTTGATAAAACATATGCGCCCGTCAAAGCAGAACCGAGGATAACCCCTGAACAACCCTGCAAAACCAATGCTAACACCACAATAAAAAGCCTTATCATTACAATAAAATATAAATCCTTTCATATTACTTAAACTTAATTTTTTTTATATTCAAGTGTTTTTTTTGTTTTTTTTAAAATTTATTTTTCTTTTTGCTTGACAAATGAAAATTTATCATTTCAAATATTATTGCAAAGAAAAAGGAAAGATGGCTGAGTTGGTCGAAAGCGCCTTCCTGCTAAGAAGGTATACGGGCCAAAACCTGTATCGAGGGTTCGAATCCCTCTCTTTCCGCCATTTAATTTTATATGTTAATAACGCGGGACTATTC
>CAZFPN010000049.1:0-1717 GCA_964521015.1 uncultured Rickettsiales bacterium
CCTTGGAATTGCGGCTCTAACCCAAATAAACACGAATAAAAGAAGGATGATTTTAATTATAAACCACAATGCACCTGGAATAAAGGAAAGTGCCTGCACGGGGGGAAGCCACCCGCCGAGGAACAAAATGCTTGTAATTGCTGACATTAAAATCATATTAGCATATTCCCCTAAAAAGAAGGCGGCAAAGCCCATTGAGGAATATTCCACATTAAAACCTGCGACAAGTTCTGCTTCCGCTTCGGGTAAATCAAAAGGGTGTCTGTTTGTTTCTGCAAGAGTTGAGATGAAAAATATAATAAACATTGGAAAAAGCGGAATTGCAAACCACATATTTTGCTGCGCCATTACTATATCTGTCAAGTTTAAAGAACCTGTAATTAGCAAAACACAAATAATGATAAGCCCCATTGAAACTTCGTAAGAAATCATCTGTGAAGAAGAACGAATTGCTCCGAAAAATGGGTATTTAGAGCCACTACTCCAACCTGCGATAATCACTCCATAAACACCAAGTGAAGAAATGGCAAGTAGATACAAAACCCCAACATTCAAATTCGCAAGTGCACCATTGGAGGAAAAGGGTATCACCGCCCAAGCAATTAATGCAAGAAAGAAGGTTATCATCGGGGCAAGAAAGAAGGTGATTTTTTCTGCCTTTGCGGGAGTTGTAATTTCTTTTAAAAGCAGTTTTACACCATCTAAAAGTGGCTGCAAAAGCCCCCAAGGTCCGTTGACATTTGGACCTTTCCTAAGTTGCATATAGCCTATCACCTTTCTTTCAAAAAGCGTTAAATAAGCGACACAAATAAGAAGCAAAACAACCATAATTCCAATTGAAAGCAAGTTGTTTAGTAAGAAATCAAGCCCTAGTTCCATAATCAAGATTTTTGTATATTCATATTTTGTATTGCATATTTTTTTAAATATCAAGTAAAATTTGCAAAATTAAGTAAGAATTTTTAAGAAATCCCCTTATGGGTTTTGTCGTTTTGTTTTTTAGCTTTACCGAAAGCAGATGGAGTGGTGTTTTCAGCTTGTAAAGATTTTAATTTATTGCCTTGTGCCAAAGTTGGCATATTTTCAATTGATAACTTTTGAAGATTATTAACTTCCTTTTCCAGTAAGGCAATAAGGTTTGAAATATCATCATCAGTAAAATTAGGGTTTGGATTGTTTTTAAAATACTCTTTTATAGTGCTTTTTGGATTTTGAAACAATTCATTTAAGTCTAATAACCCTGAAGTTGTTGTCTTGTATCCTTGCATTTCAGGATTCCAATTTTCATTTTGTGTTAAAGTTTTTAGCATATAACTTGCAGGAATATCAAGTTTTTTACGTATAGAAGATAAATAAATCTCTAAAAAAGAATTTTCTTGTAAATTCTTATTCGCTATATCTCTTTCAATTGTAGTGGTTAGATTGGAAAGAAGTTGGCTTGATGGAAGTGCAAATACGATGTGTGGCCCAGGTTCATCTTTAATGTATTTTAATTGTGGTATATCGTTCTCAAATTTATTATCAATTGGCAAGGAAACACCCCTATAAAATATATGTTTATAACAACATGACAAACTTTCTTCTGTGGCAACAGCCGATAATTTGTTTTCTTTTGCAAGGATTAAATTTTGAACTTGTTCATCTTTTAGTATATTGGAATTAAAATCTGCATCAAGCAAAGAACATATTTGCTCTTTTTGAGAATTACGACTAAGCA
>CAZFPN010000049.1:1727-6587 GCA_964521015.1 uncultured Rickettsiales bacterium
TTGCATAATCGCTCAAATTGGCATATTTTTTATTTTTATGCATATAATTCATCACCGAAGAAATTGTCTCTCCTTCCAAATTATTCGGTTTTTTAAAATGTGTATCAAATAGTTTGCTATTCAGTGGATATGAGGAATATTTGGAAGCATTTTCTAAACTATCCTTGTTCCATTTATAATTTAACTGACTTATTAAATCTTTCAATTCAACAAACTGAATGTCCTTGTTTTGCAAAATTTTCATTCTTTCATCCCCAATCTTCTTTTTAGCATCATCATCCAAAATGCAATAATTTATGTGATTATATATTGATGTTTTATTGAATTTATTCGCTTCTTCAGCTCTCGCTAAAAGATTGTGATAATAATTTTCAATCAATTCTTCTTTACTTCCAAAAATTGGAGTTACATAATTTATGTCCCGTTTTTTTGAAGTATTTTGCGATTCAGGGTCTCTAAAAAATTGATATTTTTGTTTTTTTATCAACTTAAGAAAAGTAAAAACTTTATCTAATTTTGGCATATTAAATGATTTTAGTTAAACAATCATATTGTAACCTATTTGAAGAAATTAGTCAAGTAAGAATTTTTGAGATAAATGTTTTATATCCAGAAACCTTGCTTTGCCCTTCTTCCGCATGCTTTTTATTCGTAAAAAGTGCAAAACATGTTGCTCCTGAGCCAGAAATGTCAGCTTTAATGATGTTTGGCAGGCTTTTTAAAGTATGAATTATGTTTGTAATTTCAGGGTTTATAAGGCTTGCGGATGACTGAAAAGTATTTTGCGAAGAAATGGCATCCGAAAAATTGACAAAAAAGCTATTTGGCTTAAATGTTGATTTATCAAGATTTGCAAAGGCTTCTTTCGTGTTTATTTCAAAATCAGGGAAAAGCAGTAAGGCATAAAGTTCTTTTGGCATTTCAAAATTCACATCCTCTAAAACTTCGCCGTAATTACCGCACATCTTAGGTAAGTTGTTGTAAAAAAATGGGATATCCGCCCCAATTTTCAAGGCAAAATCACTAAAAGCCTTTTGGCTTAAAAAAATTCCATTCTGCTTTAGCAAAAATTTCAAGAACACTCCAGCATTTGAACTTCCGCCACCTAAACCGCCACCAGTTTTAATGTTCTTTTGAATTTTGACATCAAAATTAATGTCTCCTCCGAATTCTTTGTAAAACAAAATTGCGACTTTTTCTAAAATATTTTCCCCTTCAAAGGCATAATTCCCCGCTGTGGAAATGGTTAATTTTGAAGATTTTTGAATTTCAAGAACATCGTAATAATCTTCCAAGGTGCAAATTAAAGTGTTTAATGTGTGAAACTTTTCCTGCCTTTCTTTGATTTCAAGTGAAATGTTGATTTTGGCAAAGCTTTTCATACATTATATTGCTTGCAACCATACTGAATTGGATTCGCCAAAATTTAAAGCGACTGTAGTGCTTTCGTCTTGACCGCAACGACGATAAAAAGTGTTATCATTATTTCTTATTATTGATTCAATTTGGTGAAACTTATCTTCTATATTTAGGATTTTATTTTCTTGATCGTAAATAGTATAATAATTTTCTGTAAAAACGATTTTTAAGGTTGTCTCACCTTTACTGTTTTTTACTAACATGGTGTCGCATTTTTCTAAATCTTGTTCGCCATTTTTGTGAAATTGATTAATAATTTTGTCAAGAATAGAGATTTGATTATTTTTATCCTGCAATTCTTGATTAAACAAATAAGAGGATGTATCAGCATTACTTAAATTCGTTAAATTAGCTCGTTTATTTCCTGAATCAACCAAGATATTTCCTCCATCAAACGATTCTACAGATCGTGAATCTGATTTTGAATCATTAGATAGTGAATTCAAATCATTACGATTTATACTTTCCGCATCCATACCTGATGTTCTTGGGTGTTTATCAATTAAATTTGATGTAAGTGCATGCATATTTTTCGCAATCCTCAAACCTCCAATTACAACCAATGGAATGGCAAGCGGTCCAATAGCGAAGCCAGCTAATCCAGCTGCAACTACACACAAAATTGAAGCAGCAAATTTTAAAGCCTTAAAAGCAGAACCTAAATTGCCTTTTGAAAATGTTGGTATTTCAACAAATGGTTGCAAGGAAAGTGGTAATAAAATAACATCTAAAACAAATTTTGTAACTGGGTGACGAAAAAATGCATTGCTATCCATTCCCTTCTCTGCTTTGTAAAACAACTCATTTAATCCCACATCCAGAACAAATAATCTCTGAACTTGACCTAAAGTTAATTCATTAGTTTTTCTCGCAATGCTTAAAGCACGTCCACCTGCACTTTTTGTTAATTCGTAATTTTCGTCAAAATTTTTCCTACTTTTTGCATTACATAGCAAATCTCCAATTTGGGAATTAATTTTTACTAAATCGTCTCTAGAATATGGATAGAAATCGTCTCTAGAATATGGATAGTTGTTGTTCTCTATATCATCATCACTCAGAAAAACAATGTTACTCTTTGGCATATCCAATGCCTTTACTGGAAAGAAATACCCTTTCAATATTGAGTAAAAAGATGGTTTATTATTTTTATTAAGCTGAACGAACTTGCCATTTCTTTTAACAAAATTCCCCACATTATCGCCTAAAACACCAGTTCTGCCATCAAAAAAGCCTTGGGCTATGGCTTCATTCACAGTAGCACCTTCTTTAACATCTTCCAAAGAAGTGTATTTCCAAGGTTTTTTAAACTGTACAAGACCTAAGTTATATTTTTTTATATATTCCAAATCCTCAAAAGTTGCAATTTGGTTTAATTTAAAATTTCCATTACCATCTTTTTGAATATAAGCATAATTTTCAGCAAATTCTTTAAAATTTTCGTTCTCCTCATTTAGTATATCAGTAATTTTTAAATTTAGCATTTTTAAATTTGGCATATATCTAAATAATTTAATAATTTAAAAGTATTATAACAAACATTTAAATATTTTGCAAGAAAAATTTATCTTTTTTCTAAAAAAATATCAAAAAATGATGTTTTAATTATTTCTTCCACGAATTGTTTAGCATCTTCTTCCGTGTTTAATTCTTTATACGGAATGATTTTGATGGCAAAAAAATCACCTTCTTTAACAATTTTTAAATTTCCAAATTGACGCAATTTTTCTTTTGCAATCTCAAGCTCACTGCCAATGTAAGAAGGGCTTGTTGAAATGACAAACCTTGATTCTAGCATTTTTGGTGGTGCAATAATACTTTGTTGCTTTATGTTTTGATTGCCCGTAATTTCAAGAATGTCATTTCCGCCTGATTTTTGAGGGGGAAGGTTGTTTTTAGGAAAATCGCTTGCTTCAGGCTTTACTTCCTGCTGTTTTGGTTGAGAAAGCGGTCTTACTTCTTGATTTCTTCCGTATTTTTCGTCAAGAAGTTGCTTTTCCCTTAAATAAGCTTCTTCTACTGTTTCCTTTTTAGGTTCTTGAAAGGCGGTTCTTTGCCGTGTATTTTGGAAATTTCCCCCCTGCCCCCTGCCTTCCATTAAACTTCTGTTGTTTGCCTCTTCAAATTCAAGTATTCTAATTTTTTGCAAGCTTTCTTCGGCATTTTGAGAATTGATTTTATTTAAAATGTTAGCATTTTGAGGAGGTCTTCTTTTTACGGGAGTCTGCCTTACTGGTTCTTCTTTCGCACAAGCAAATATTAGAAAAAAAACGATTAAATACTTCATAAATCTTTAATTATTTTAATTGCAACCCCTTTGCCAAAGCTTTCAAAAGGGCTGTTTAATAAAATTTGCTTAAACCTTGTTACATCTTCCATTTGAGAATTGATTAAACTTTGATTTTCAAGCATTTCAATAGCCTTATTTGCAACATTTTCCGCCCTTGCTTTTGCTTGAATAAATTCTGGGATTGCCTCTTTTTTAAGTAAAATGTTAATCAAATTAACAAATTTCACCTTCGCCATCAGCTTGATTATAAAGTAAGAAAGCCAATTTACTTTGTAAAAAATCACCGAAGGGATATTAAAAAAAGAAATTTCAACCGCTCCCGTGCCTGATTTTGATATTGAAAATTTTGCTTTTTTAAAGTATTCAATTTTTTCTTTTTCGCCCGAACAAACAATTTCTTCTGGAAAATTAGCCTTTATTTCTTCTTCAAATTCAGCAAAAGTAGGAAAAACAAACTTCGCATTTGGAATTTTAGACTTCATCTTGAAAACAACATTTTTCGCAAATTTAAGATGTTGCAAAACTTCGGTTTTACGGCTTCCAAGTGTGAAAATTATGTATTCTTTTTTGTGATTTGCCTCATCCCTAATTTCATTTAAAAGCCTAAATAAAGGTGGATAGCAGATGTATTCCGCCTTTAGACCCTCTTTTAAAAAATAAGGTGGCTCAAAGGGTAAAATGCAAAAAAGTTTATCATAAAGCTTGGCGAATTTTTTTGACCTTTTTTCCTTATAAGCCCAAACGGTTGGGGCAACAGCATGATAAACCTTCCCTTTAAACCTTCCCTTTAAAAGGCTTGCGACTCTTGTGTTAAAGCCGGGGGCATCAATTGTTAAAACAAAACTTGGATTTATTTCCAAAATTTTTTCCGCAGTTTGGTTTATTCGTTTTTTAATTGCAAAAGCTTTCGGCAAAACTTCTAAAAAGCCCATAATGGAAATTTCTCGCATATCAAAAAAGCTTTCCTTTAAGCCATTTTTTAGCATTTCACCTCCACCTACACCAAAAATTTCAAAGCCTTGCAGGGAAAGTTCTTTACAAACTTCCCCCCCTATTAAGTCTCCCGATTTTTCACCCGCAAGCAAAACAGCCTTTTTCATTTTAAAATTTCGTATTCGAATGTCTCAATAACATCGGTCACAAGCAATTTT
>CAZFPN010000050.1:0-6493 GCA_964521015.1 uncultured Rickettsiales bacterium
CTTGCCAGAATAAGAGTTAAAACTTGAAGTTTTGCTAATTGGCTTATAGGGAGGGTCTAGATATATAAAAGAGTTTGGAAGGGGCTTAATTTCCGCAAAATCACAAGCCTTAAGCTCTGCAATTTGCAATGCTTTATGACAAGAGAGGATGGTTTCTCTATCGTAAAAGTTAGGTTTTTTATAAAACCCGAATGGAGTGTTGAATTCTCCCTTTGAGTTTAAGCGAAAAAGCCCATTAAAGCAGGTTTTATTTAGAAAGATAAACATCGCACTTGCCTCAAAAACATCGTTGTAAGACTTTAAATTAAAAGCCCTCCTGATGTCATAAAAATAGGCTTCCTTTTCTGTTGCTAAAAAGTATTTACTAGATATTTCATCTATTTTTTCCATCAATTTTAAAGGGTCTTCTTTAACGCAAGTGTAAGAATTAATCAAGTCGCTTGAAATATCGCATAAAACTGCTTTTTCAATTCTTTTTTCACCTGCAAGATAAAAAAACATCGCCCCTCCACCTAAAAATGGCTCGGCATAATGTTTAACCTCGCAAGATGGAAGATATGGAGCAATTTCAGGCAAAACTCCAAACTTCCCTCCAACCCACTTCAAAAATGGTTTCATACTTATCTCCATTTATTTAACGCTCTTTCAAGTAAGATGGCATCAAAATTGAGTGACGCAATTTGTTTAATTGCATTCTCACTTAAGTTCATTTCCCATCTTTTACTTGCAAATGCAAGGATTTTCTCCCCTCTTTCAAAGATCTTGTTTTCATTCCAGATTTCTTCTTTGCAAACTTCTCTATGGCTTAAATATCCTGTTTCGTACCTATTTTTTTTAACCTCAAATCCTTCATTTGAAAGCTCAGAATTAATAGGGGATTTAAGCAAAAGAAGGTTGCCAAGCAGGTGAATTGATTTATTGTAATTTTCAAAACCTTGTTTTTGAGCCTCGTTTTTAGGTTGTTGAGGAGAGATGTGCTCTATTGAGTCAACCTTGATTTCTTCATATAAAAATAGACTGTCTTTATAATGCTTGCTTGCTTTGGAAAGCTCATATTCATACTCTAACAGTAGATATTTAAGGTGAGACCATCCATAAAACTTACCTCCTTTTGTAATTCTTGAAAGTCTAATAAAGTTTTCAAGAGATAGTGTGTTATTTTCCAAAATTTTCTCTTCTGATTGCAAGAATTCGTTTAGCTTTTTTATTATTTCTTCAATATTTATTGTGTTACTTTGCAAATCTTTTGCCATTTGATATATTTGATTATTCCTATATTGTGGGCTATAACCAGAAAATGCAAAAAGAATAAAGCAAAATTTTTCAATCATTTTAAGTAGGTTTAAAACTTCCGCCTCTCCGCATTTTTTAAGAGCAACCATCACAAGCGGTTTAAAAGAGAAAAATCCTAAAAAGTTGAGGCGTTTAAGCCATATTGCTAACTCTTCTTTTGTGTTAGAAGGAAAGTGAAGCTCATAATAATATTTTGAAGATTGTGATAAATCAGTGATATAGCTTTCTATTTTTTTAACACCTTCCTCGGTATTTTTTTTGAATTCTTTTAAGGTGAATGTATTTTGCAGTAAATCTTTTTCAAACTCTCTCGCTTCACTTCTCTTGTATTTAAAATCAGGGTAGGAATACCAATGAGTTTGGAGGAAGTCATCATCATTTAAGCAATTATCCTTGTTTCTTCCAAGCTCTCCGTAAATTGTGTTGTAGCATTCGTTGATTATACCTTCCATGTTTAATCTTTCCACATCTGTTAAATTTGCAAATTTAATCAAATAAAAAAATCTATTTTTAAGTAGTTCAAGCTTGGATAAATGCTTCCCCCTGTTATTCATCGTTTCAAAAGAGGCATTAATATCAAAGTTTTCATTAATTATATACTCATTAACAATAAAGCCATCAATTAAGGTGCTTAAAATCAGTTCTGGATTTTTGCATTCTTGCAATTGTTTTGCAAAAAACTCTTTTGCCTTTCGCAAATTATTAGTATAAAAGCTTTCTTCGGGCAACCTTGCATACTTTTCCCTACCTAAAACTTCTTTAATAAAATATTGGTGGCTTGGAGTATCTTCTTCGTATCCAAAACGATATTTCTTATTTTTGTTATCATAAATGAAAAGCTCTTTTAAATCATCATTTTTTACATAGTTTAAAAGCTCATTTATCAAGATAATTGTTGTTGTAAGCCGTTGTTGACCATCCACCACATTAAACTCACTTCCCTCTCTGTTTTGAAGAGTAATAACGCCCGTGTAATGCTCCCCACCATCAACTTGATTTATATCATCCCAAAAGTCCTTTAACTGCTTTTCTCCCCATGCATAACCCCTTTGATAGTGAGGTATAATAAAATACTTTCCTTTAAAGAGGTTTTTTATTGATTTTGTATCCATATTTTGTATCCATATTTACATCCGTTTTTAAGGCTTACTTTCCAAAGTGCTTCTTAGCCATTTTGTAAAGAAGATGAACTCCCCAGCCTGTTCCGCCTTTTGCAACTTTAGGGTCCGCCCCACCTTTGCCATCAAAAGCAACCCCTGCAATATCTAAGTGAGCCCATTTTGCGTCCCATCCTTTTTCAAAATTCACGAAGCGTTTTAAGAACTGCCCAGCGGTAATTGTGCCTGCTCCCCTTGCTGAACCTATGTTTTTAACATCTGCAACTGTAGAGTTTATCATATCATCATATTCCTTTCTAAACGGCAATCTCCAAGCAAGTTCGCCTGTCTCTTCCCCTGCTTCTTCAATTTTGCTTGCAATTTCAGGGTTGTTATACATCAGCCCTGCATAAACATCAGCAAGTGCAATTGTCACGGCTCCTGTAAGAGTTGCAAGGTTCACCATGTTTTTAGGAGCATAGTTTTTTTGAGTGTAGTATAAAACATCAGCCAAAACTAGCCTTCCTTCTGCATCCGTATTCAAAACCTCAATTGTTTGCCCGCTCATGCTTCTAAGCACATCCCCTGGTTTGTAAGCCGTGCCTGAAACAAGGTTTTCAACAAGTCCCACACTTGCAACGATGTTTGCCTTTAAGCCCATTTTTGCGATAAGACGAATGGTGGAGAAAGCAACGGCAGAACCAGCCATATCGCACTTCATATCCTCCATTCCGCCAGCAGGTTTAAGGGAGTATCCCCCTGAGTCAAAGCACACACCTTTACCTACGATTGCAAAATCAACATCTTTTGATGAAGGGTTGCCAAAGTATTCCATCACAACAGTTCTAGGGCGATTAACGCTTGCATGCCCCACAGCCAAAAGAGAGTGCATACCTAGTTTTTGCATTTCTTCCTCCTCAAGCACCTTCACCTTCACATTTAGCCCCTCAAAACCTTGAGATATAATCTTGCTAAAGGTTGTTGGGTTTATGTCTCCCGCTGGGGAATTCACTAAGTCCCTCACTAGAGCATTATGGCTTGCAATTTCCTTCATTTCACTTAGCTTTTCTGCCAAAGTTTTGGAAGTGTTAGCAAAAGCAACGGATTTTAACTTTGAAGCCTTGCCTTCTTTTTTCGCCTCAAAGTATTTATCAAAACGATAATTCCTTAAAGTTAAGCCGTAATAAATTTGAGCTAAATGGTTTTCGTCTTCAATTGTGCTTTCAATAATCGCTTTTTCAAATCTGTTTGAAATAATATTAGAAGCCTTCGCACCAAGTTCTTGCATTGCCCTAACATCAATTTCTTTTGGCAAAATTAAAACTGAAACTCTCTTAAAATGCTTTGAAACAACATATGAACAAAGATTGGAACCTTCCTTGCCTTCAAACCCTGCAACTTCCATCATCTGGCTAAAGTTTGCTCCGTATTTTGCATCTAATTCAGAGGCAAATTCTTTATAGTTTGATGCTTCGGCAAAAATAAGGAGAGTATCAGCACTTGCAAGCTCTTCTTGAGTGAAGGTTAGCATATACTTAGTTGCCTCTTCAAAGAAGTTTTTAAATTCTAAAGACCCTTCTTTTAGCGGGCTTTTAAGTGGAATGAAGGATGAGTTCATAAAATTTTAATAAGTTTATTTAAAATATAAAACGATGAGATTTTTTATCAAGCTTTTTTTACACAAAATTTTTGGATTAATAACTAAATAGCATCTCTTTGTTCTTCGGGCGAATCTTGCAAGAAAGTTCATTGTATTTAACATTTGTCATTGATGTATCTTTGTTTGTTAATTCCAAAATTCAAACTTGACAAAATAAAAACCCCTCTTTATCTTACATTCAAATTTTAATTGCAAAATTTTATGCTTAATAAAAGGAAAAACGGTCAATATTTCACAGAAAATAACCCTTTTCAAAACAACGCATTTGCAAATTGGAGCGAAGAATGCAATTTCAAAAATAACACAATTTTAGAACCATTTGCAGGAAGCAATAATTTAATCAAAATGCTTCAAGAAATGAACCTTTGCAAAAGCTTCGTCTCTTACGACATAGAGCCAAAAAGTGAGGATGTTACCTTGAAAGACACCTTAAAAAACTTCCCTAAGGGATACAGCATTTGCATAACAAATCCACCATATTTAGCTCAAAATTCTGCAAAAAGAAGAGGGCTTTTTTACCCTCAAACAAACTACGACGACCTATATAAATTCGCCCTAGAAAAATGCCTTGCAAATTGCCAATATACAGGAGCCATAATCCCCGCTTCATTCCTAAATTCAAAGCTATTTAGAGAAAGGCTTTCTCACTATGTTCTGCTAAATTCCAAGATGTTTAGTGAAACAGAGCATCCGGTTTGCCTCGCACTTTTTAAGCCACAATCAAGCGATGTGGAAATTTATGAAGGCACAAACTTCCTAGGGCTTTTAAGCGATTTTGAAAAAAAGCTCCCTAATCCGAAGGATAAATTTGAAATGAAGTTTAACGAAAAGGGCGGAAATATAGGCTTAATTGCAATTGATAACACAAAAGAAGCTTCAATAAAATTTTGTAACGGAAGCGAGATAAATCCAAAAAAAATCGCAGTTTCTTCAAGAAGTATAACAAGAATTTTGGTGGGGCATTCAAACGCTGCAAAATTAATCAAAAACCTCAATGAATACTTGAGTGATTTTAGAAAGGAAACTTGCGACCTATTCTTAACCCCATTTAAAGGGCTTAGGAAGGACTTAAAATATAGAAGAAGGCTGGATTATGCCCTAGCAAGAAGCATAATTAACGATGTTTGTTCGTCAATATGAATTATAAAGAAAGATATAAATAATACATAAATATGAAATTTTCACTTAATGAAAAAAAGGTTGAATTAGAATTTAACGAAAAGGAGGCAATTGTTATTATTCCTTTGATTTTGACTTTTTTATTTTACTTTAAATTTCCAAATTATGTAGCAATTTTTTGTTTAATATATTATACCCTTTTAATTCTTTACATTTTAACAAAAAAAGTTGTTCCACAAGTGCGAAGCATTATCAATAAATTAAAATGCCCTCATTGCAAAAGCAAAGATGTTATAAAAAATACTTACGGTATCACAATTGGCTGTATGGAGGGTTATGATTACGATGGCTATCTCTGTCTTTCTTGTGGAGAAAAGAGTTTTTACAATGATTTAACTAGCAAGTTGTATAAAATGTAAATACATTAGGGATTGCAATGTATGATTATTACTTACAAAAAGATTCAAAAACAGGAGATGAGACGAAGATAAAAAGACTGCAAAGGTTGACCGACGGCAAAACATCTTTCGTTTTAAATATCAATGAATTAAAAAATTTCCTGCAAAATTTATAAACCTACCTAATATTTCCATCCATTTAAGGTTTATAGTCTATAATACTCCAAGAATAGCCCACATTTACAAAGCACAAAGGAGATTATTACATATACAAAACTTAAAAAGTGTGAAAAAAATAGCACGAAAGATAACCCTCCCCAAAATCATCACAAAAAGGCAATAAAGGAAAACCCTAAAATCATAAAGCAACAATCTTAAGAAAATAGCGAAAGCAAATGCAAATGACAAAAATCCAAAGCAAAGTAAAAGAACCCTAGCCCATGATTGAACCTGCTTTATCTTTTCTAAAAAAGCCAAATTCAAATTGGCAAACTGTTAGATAGAAAGATAAACATTTAATAAATATTTGAATAAAAGGGAAAGTTTTAGAAAGAGATATGTTAGAAGAGGAAAACTATTAGAATTAAATTTTTATTACTTCTTTTCTTCCTTGAAAATTACATGCTTCCTTACAATTGGGTCAAATTTTGTAATTTGAATTTTTTCAGCTTTTTTTGAATTTTTACTTGTAATATAAAAAAAGCCTGTTCTTTTTTGAACCTTTTTCATCGTTTTTGTTTCTTTGTCAAACACTTCAACTTCTTTTGTTGCTGTGCTTGCTAATTTTATAATAACTTTAGCCATTGTTTTGGAAAATTTTTTTGAAGTTAAAATAACAAGAAAAGCCAAGCTGGTAGATATGTTTGATCTTGAAAAAAATAAATTATATAATCCAGCCACAGATTCCCCTACGGCTACCTTGTTAC
>CAZFPN010000051.1:0-6479 GCA_964521015.1 uncultured Rickettsiales bacterium
CACAAATTGAAAGCTATAAAGAAGGGCTAAAAAGCCACTTGCAAAAGCACTTTGCGGGTTTAATCTAAACACTAAAAGCCTTCCCTAATTCTTTCAATTAGCTCTTTTATGGTTGGCATAAACTTTCCGCCATTATACCATTCATCTTTTTGGAAACGAAAGGCATTATAGCCTGCAAACATAAGGTTTTGCTCTATTTCGCTTGAATGAATTGCTTGTTCTAGTGTTTTTGAGATGCAGAAACTTCTAGGGTCGGGCATTATTCCCGTTGTGTTGCCTTCGCTATGTTCTGACCAATTTGAAAAACGGCAACCAGAAAGGCAACCGATGCAATCTCTTTGGTCTTTAACGATGCTTTCTTTTCTTTCACCTCTAACGAAAATAATGGTGCCAGATGGTGTTTTCATAACCTCGTTTAAGCCTTGCGAAAGCATTTTTTGCGCCTTTTCAAAGCCTTCGTTTGAAAGGAAAACGGCTCTCCCCCTTGCACCAAAGGTAAATTCTTGACTGAAAAGTTCTGTTTTTTCTAGGCTAAAGGTGATTTCGGTGGCAGTTCTGTGTTCTAATTCTTGTAAAAATTCATTTCTCACAGCTGAAGAATAAAAACCTGTTGGGCTAAATTGGTTAAGCAAAACATCGCCTTCTTTCAAGGTGAAAAGCTTTTCTTTCCATTCTTTTGAAACGGGGCTTTCCTGTGTAAATAAAGGTCTTGTACCGAATTGGAAGGCAATTTTCCCTATTTCTGGGTTATCTAAATATTCTTCATATTCGCTAACATTCCACACACCACCAGCTAAAATAATGGGAACTTCGTTAAGCCCAACTTCGTTTAAAAAAGCACGGATTTCGGCGATTCTTTTGTATGGACTTTCTGGAAATTTAGGGTCTTCCGCATTTGAAAGCCCATTGTGTCCGCCTGCTTTCCACGGGCATTCGTAGACTATTCCCCCTAAAAATTCGCTTGCTTTTGAATAAGACCTTTTCCATAAAGCCTTGAAAGCCCTTGCGGAAGAAACGATTGGGAAGTAATATGTTTCGTATTTTTTGGCGATATCGGAAAGTGCATATGGCATTCCTGCCCCACAAGTAACACCCGAAATAAGCCCTTTTGCCTTTTCAAGCACTTCTTCCAAAATACGTTTTGCTCCCCCCATTTCCCACAAAACATTAATGTGTATTTTGCCTAATTTTCCTGATATATCAAAGGCTCTTTTGGCTTGAGAAATGCAGGCTTTAATGGAATATTCCACTAATTCTTCGTGCCTTTCTCTTCTTGTGGTTGATTTGAAGGCTAAAGGCTTGAATTCGCCGTTATCATCAAGTAATTCTGGCATAACTGCGGAAAATGTCCCGATTGCATTTTCTTTCGCAAAGCTTCCCGCCGTTTTACCATTGGTTGCTCCAATTCCTTTGCCCCCTTCAATAATGGGAAGGACTTCCTTTCCTGCAATCAAAATTGGCTCCAAAATTTTTTTTAATTTTTTTGCTGACATTTTAAAAAAATTGGTTTAGAGATGATAAAACAAAAAATTTAATTGTCAATGATAAAAAAAGTTTTAATTGCAACGACCAACGAAGGGAAAGTCCTTGAATTTAAGGAAATATTAGAGAATTTTGATTTTCTCACATTAAAAAATTTTCCTAAAATTGAAAGTCCGCTTGAAAATGGAAAAACATTCAAGGAAAATGCCGAAATTAAAGCAAATTTTTATTTCAACCACTTCAAAATGCCTGTTATAGTTGAAGATTCTGGTTTTTGTGTTGAAGAATTAGGCGGGCTTCCAGGGGTTGATTCTGCGAACTGGGGGGAAGGCGGAAATTTCACGAACGCGATTAATCATATATACAAAATGCTTGACGGAAAGCCATCTTTAGCATCTTTCGTCTCGCTCATTGCATACAAAGCAAGTGATGGAATTATTTTTGCTAAGGGCGAAGTGTTGGGAACAATTTCCCCAATTGCAAAGGGCGAAAACGGCTTTGGGTTTGACCCTTGCTTCATTCCATCTGGCTTTACAAAAACATTTGGCGAAATGTCAAGAGGGGAAAAATCGCTCATCTCTCACAGAAAAATTGCGATTACAAATTTATTAAAACAGATATGAAAAAGCTTGTTTTAACATTGTTTTTGGCACTCAATATTGCCCTTGCAAACCCTCAAAAAAACCCTCAAAAGTTGAAGCTTACGGCAAAGCAAATTGAATTTTTAAATGCAAAGGAAGGGGAAAGGGTGATTTTTGCAAAAGGCGAAGTTGAGGCGAAAACCGCTGATTATAAGCTCTGTGCGGGGGAAATCAAAGTGAATGAAAAGGAAGATGAACTTTCCGCAAATGGTGATGTAGTGCTGACTTCGGTGCTTGATGGAGCAGAATTTAGGACATCTTCCGCTACTTCAAACAAAGATTTAACGAAAGTCTCTTTAGGTGAATTTTACTTTGAAAAAGACCGAATTTTTGGGGATGGAAAAGGCGGAAAGAAGGAAGGAGAAGTAATTTCAATTGAAGAAATCAGGGTTTCAACCTGCTCTCGTGGAAAAAATGGGGTTGCGGAATGGCGTATAAAATCAAAAAATGCAAAATATGATGTTGAAAAAGACGAAATCGTTGCTAAAAATGTGATTTTTTATGCTTTTGATGTGCCTGTTTTTTGGTTTCCCTATTTCACGATTAAGCCGAAGCGCACCCATGGATTTTTGGCTCCAAAAGCGGAATATAGCCGAAATCAAACATCACTTAAAACCCCCTACTTCATCAGTTTTGATGAAAAAAAGCACTACTTCGTTTTTAGCCCAGAATTTGTTGCTGGCAAAAAAAAGCAAGAAAATCTTTCTAAAGTCAATAATTACGAAATTAGCTATGAATACGATGGAATTCTTGTTGATTACAAAATCGCCCCAAGTGCCTTCACGAAAAGCGATTTAACTGGCATTGCTCAGGAAGAAAAAGCTGATAGATACCATTTTTTCACGAATATCAATCTTTCTTATAGCAACGGAAATTATGGGGCGAATTATCACAAAATTTCCGATAGATTTTTTCTTAAAGATTACAGGGGAAGTTTTGAAAATTACATCAAAAATAATTTGTTTTTCAACTATTTTGCGAAAGATAACAAGCAAAGTTTGACACTTGAAACAGCTAAATTCATTCCAATCGCCTTTAAAAAAGAAAACAATTTAGCTAAATTAGATTTTTATGGCAACCACACTTTGGAAGAAAAATTTACAGGATTTACGGGGCTAAAATTTTATAATAATGTAAATGTGATGAAGTTTTCAAGGGAAGAAGGCACTTATCATTCACGATTTTCTGATTCTCTTGGGATTAATAAAAATTTTCGTCTTGGCAGACTTGAAAGCGAGGTTATTCCTGAAGTTCGTTATGATTTATACAGAAAAAATTACACAGCGGAAAATGGGCTTTTGCAAAACAATGAAAATAGCACATCTTACAGGATTGTGCCTTCACTTTTTATTGGCAACAAAATGCCGTTTTACTTTGAAAAAAAGAATAGTAAGGATTTTTTAATAAAACTGGAACCGCAATTTAATTTCAAGGCAAATCTTCAAAAATTAAACGATAAAGATGTTTTGCTTGAAGATTCTGGCACGATTTTCTTAAATTCGCAAAACATAACTTCAAAAAATTCAACTTTTGGATACGACCTTCTAGATGAAGGCATGCTTTTTACATTTGGCTCAAAAGCCTTGATAAAACACAACCCTTCCTCTTCCAGTTTTGAAATTTTTCTAGCACAAAGGGCAAAAAGGCTTGATGGCGAAGTTGACTTTTCTCAATATTTTGTCAAAACGGAAATGGGGCTTTATGGAATTTTTACCGCAAATTCGGACTTCATTTTAACGAAAGAAAATGAGATAGATTATGCTGTATCTGAACTTTCCTTGAAACTTTGGAAATTAAGATTTGGTTTTGGCAAAACATTTGTTAATAAAAATTTTACCAAAAGAGCTTCTAATACAAACGAAAACATATATGGTTTGAATTTTCAAATAACTGAAATTTGGAAGTTTAATGCTAAAATTATTGAAAACTTAAATTTTATCACAAAAAATAATGATGTAAAAAGGCAAGTTGTTCTTTCTTCTTATAGCCTTGAAGCCAAAACCGACTGCATTAATTTTGAAATAGGCTTAAAAAGAGAAAGGCGAACAATTTCAGATTTGGAAAGCAAATATTCACTTTTTGCCTCAATCGGTTTGATTGGAATTTGAAGAGCTATAAAAACAAACTCTATTCTTATTTTCATCTATTTTGCAAATCACTGACCTTTGTTGAATCTTTTCTTGCATTTTGACTTCTTCGGCTGGTTTTTCTTCAATAGATGCTGGCTCAACCGACTTTTTTTCTTGCACTACCTCTTCCTGTGCTACCTCTACATCAACTTTTTGAGTCACCTTTTCTTTTTGTTCTACTTTTGAAATAGCTTTTTTTCTTCTATCTTCATCTTTTCTTTGCTTTTCCATTGCTATATTTCCCTTTTCTTTTTTAATATAAGCTAAATTCGCATTAGAATTATCTTCTATTTTAAAACCCTCTTCTTCAACACATTGCCTAAATAAAAATCTCTCTAAAGAATCTAGAGACTGCTCTTTGAAGCCTCTGTTTGCACATCTTTGCTTGGCTTGAGAAAGGTTTTTTGCCTTATTGTCAAAATTAATAACCTTCTTTTGGTTTTGCGGTATAATGATTGATTTTTCAATCGTAACCTCTTCTATTTCAGCTTTATCTTTAGATTTTGCTGACACATTAGCAGATTCAAACAATATGGTATCTTTCATTTTATTGTAATAATCAATCTTCATGTTCAAGACCTCATTTTCCATATCATCTTGAGGTTTTTTTGGTCTATGGTTAATTGAAAGTTTGAGATAATCAGTTATACAATCAATGTATCTTGCTGTTTCAAAAGCTTGAATTTGCGATAAATTAAACCTTTTATCTGAAGCATTGGGATAAAGTTTTTTACATTTTTTAGAATGTTTTTGCTCTATATTTGCAATCTTTTTTTCTGCATTAGACTGCATCTTTACAAAACTCGCAAACGAAATTGAAAATACAAAAAAATTGACTATTATAAATTTTACCAAAAACATGTTATCGAAATTAATTCAAGAACATTATAAACAAAATTGAAAAAGTATGCAAGCTTTTTTTTATAAAAAGATTAAATTGGCTTATGCAAAGGGATTCGTGTCATTGTTGAGATATGTCTTAAATATTCCTGAACACTTTTTTCCCATTTTAAACCATAAACACAAGAAAGCAACCTTAAAACTGGAAATAAGATGATGTCATCTTTTGAAAAATCTTTATTTTTGATAGATGGCAATTTTGTTAAAAGAGGGGCAAGTAGTTTTAGGTGATGTTCCGCTTCCAGTTTGTATTCTGGAGTTTTTTCCATCAATTCTTCAAAAGAAATCCCTATGCCTTTTTCTTTCTTGTTTTTGAAGTAGGAAATCGCAGAATCGGTTTTAAATTCTGGCAAATCTTGCTTGATAACCCGAGGGAAAGTAAGGTAGTAAAGGTAATTTTTTGCATCATCAACCCACATTTCAATATTCTTGTTGGTTTTTGGGGAAAGAAATCCGCCAACCTTTTTATCAACAAAATCAACAATATCAAGGCTTTCAACAATTATTCTACCTTCCGCTTCCAAAATTGGGACTTGCTTTTTCCCACATAATTTAATCGGGGTTTCTTCATCATCATTTAGCAAAACGACCTCTTCAAATGGGGTTTGGGTTAAATTCAAAATCATTTTCACCCTAATGCAAAAAGGACAATGTTCGTATATATAAAGCCTCATCATATCAACTATCTAATTTTTCTTTTAATAATTTGCTTGCAAGTGCAGGGTTCACCATTCCTTTTGATGCCTTCATTACTTCGCCCGTAAAAAAGCCAAAAAGCTTTGTTTTGCCTGATTTATACTCAGCAACTTTTTCAGCATTTTTTTCAAGAACTTCAGTTATGATTTTTATAATCGCCCCCTCGTCGCTCACCTGAACAAAGCCTTTTTCCTTTATGATTTCAGTTGCTTTTCTGCCTGTTTCAAACATTTCGGCAAAAACTTCCTTGCCTTGCTTTCCAGAAATTTCCCCTTTTTTGATTGCATTCAAAAGTTCTGCAAAATCCTGTGGTTTAACACTTGAAAGCTCATTTCCACTTTCGTTTAATTTAGCAAAAAGTTCACCTACAAGCCAGTTCGCACAAAGCTTTGCATCACCCACTTTGGCAAGAATTTCTTCAAAATAGGCTGATGTTTCAGCTTCTTCAGTTAAAAGACCTGCCTCGTGTTTTGGAAGAGAAAGCTCTGATATATACCTCGTTTTTTTTGCGAAAGGTAGCTCAGGAAGGACTTTTTTTGCCTTTTCAATTTCCTCTTTAGTGATTTTAACAGGCTTCAAGTCTGGCTCTGGGATGTATCTATAATCGCTTGAGCTTTCTTTCGTTCTCATC
>CAZFPN010000052.1:0-6421 GCA_964521015.1 uncultured Rickettsiales bacterium
AGGGCAGGCTTCTTGGCACATTCCACAATAAATGCACTTTGTCATATCTATATCGTATTGAGTGGTTTTTCTTACCCCATCAACTTCGTCCGTTGAAATTGTTATGGCTTGGGCAGGGCAAACCGCTTCACAAAGCTTACAGGCGATGCATCTTTCCTCTCCGTTTGGGTATCTTCTCAAGGCATGTTCGCCCCTAAATCTTGAAGAAACAGGACCTTTTTCAAAAGGATAATTAAGTGTGACACTTCTTTTAAACATATAAAGAAAGGTTTTTGCCATTCCAACCGCAATTTCTTTCAATGTGAAAGCATTTAAAAGCACTTTTAAGTTTTTAAACAAAGCCATATAAAAACATCATAATAGAGTTATGTAAAATAGAAAAAACCAAATGTCAAGAATAATTAAAAAAAATAAAAATTTTTCTTGCAAATTAGAAAAGCTCGTTTAAAATCTATTTAATATATAGTTACTTTTTTTAGAAAAATGAATGGGAAAGTCAATACATTACTCATCTTAAACAGGGGGGAAATTGCTTGCAGAATAATCAAAACGTGCCGAAAAATGGGCATAAAAACCGTCGCTGTTTATTCAGAAGCTGATGCCTTCGCCCCCTTCGTTAAAATGGCTGATATGGCAGTGTTTTTAGGCGGTTCGCAAGCAAGTGAAAGCTACCTTAACATTCCAAAAATTATGAATGCAATCAAGGAATCAGGGGCTGATGCAGTCCACCCCGGATACGGCTTTCTTTCAGAAAAAGCAGGCTTTGTCGCAGAACTTGAAAAGGCAGGAATAACCTTCGTTGGCCCTAATTCCAAAGCAATTGACGGAATGGGAGATAAAATCACATCAAAAATCACCGCCTCCAAAGCTGGAGTAAGCACAGTTCCTGGCTCAAAAGAAGTCATAAAAGATGCAAATCATGCAATTTCTCTCGCAAAAGAAATAGGCTATCCAGTTATGCTTAAGGCTTCCGCGGAGGCAAGGGGATTAGAATAGTCAAGGCCGATAGCGAAATGGAAATGCTTCTTACTTCGGTGAAAAACGAAGGCATGAAAAACTTCGGAGACGATAGAATTTTTATGGAAAAGTTCATAGAAAACCCTCGTCACATTGAAATTCAAGTTGTGGCAGATAAGCACGGAAATGTCGTTTGCCTTGGGGAAAGAGAGTGTTCCATTCAAAGAAATAATCAAAAAATCATTGAAGAGGCACCAAGCTCGTTCGTGACCCCAGAAATGCGACTAAAAATGTATGAACAGTGTGTTTCCCTTGCCAAGGAAGTGGGATACGATTCTGTTGGAACTGTTGAATTTGTTGTTTCGCAAAATCGTGAATTTTACTTCCTAGAAATGAACACGAGGTTGCAAGTTGAACACCCAGTAACAGAATTTGTGACAGGCTTTGACCTTGTTGAAATTATGATAAGAATCGCAAGGGGTGAAAAATTGTGGTTTTCTCAAAGCGATGTCAAAATCAACGGACATGCCTTTGAAGCAAGAATTTGCGCGGAAGACCCTTCCCGTGGTTTTTTGCCTTCAGTTGGCAGAATTTCCACTTATATAGAGCCAAAAATTCCATCCGATGGAAGCATCAGGGTTGATACAGGTGTTGCCCCCGGCTTTGCAATTAGCCCATTTTACGATGCGATGATAGCAAAATTAATCACCTACGGAAAAACCCGTGAAGAAGCTTTAAACAAGAACATTGAAGCCCTAAATCAACTGGTAATTGAAGGTGTTGAAAACAACATTTTATTCTTGCAAGAAATTTTAAAGCACGAAAGGTTTAGAACGGGCAATATTTCAACGGCTTTCATCAAGGAAGAATACAAAGATGGCTTTTCTTATGATGGAGTTCAAGTGACGGACGAAATGCTGAAAGTTATCTCTTTCGCAAGCTTGATTTTGCACTTTAGAACCAATGCAAAGCTTGCAAATATGGCTGGTGCATTCAAAAATCCTGCACATAGAAAAACGCACGAAATTAAAGATTACGAAGTTTTTATCGGCTCCGATATAACAACCCTACTTTACCTTGAATACATCAACGGAAACAGGTTTTTCGTGAAGTTTAATGGCGAAGAATACGACTTTACATATTCTTACACCCCAACGAACAAAGTCCTTAAAATCACACAGGGGGAAAAGGAATTTTATGTTAAAGTTTTAGGCAACCATTTTTCCAGCTTTAAGCTCGCTTACAACGGGATGATGAAGGAAGTTTTAATTAGAAATTCCAAAACCGCAGGCTTTTACGAAATTTGCAAAAATAATTTCACATCAGGGGTGAAAATAAAGGAATTAGAAGCCCCAATTACTGGTCTTGTTGCCTCAGTTCATGTAAAAGAAGGCGAACTTATTAAAGCGGGAAGCCCAATCATCACAATTGAAGCCATGAAGATGGAAAACTTAATCACAGTTGAATTTGAAACGAAGATAAAAAAAATCCTTGTAAAACCTCAACAATCTGTCTCAATTGGTGATATTCTCATAGAGTTTGAAAATTAAATTAAAATATATGTTCACATTTACAGAAGAAAACTTGCAAAAAGTTAAAAATGCAATTGCGAAATACCCTGAAGGCAAGGCTCAATCCGCCGTTATGGAAGTTTTGTATATAGCTCAAGCACAAGAAGGCTGGGTTTCGCCTGAGGCAATGCTTGAAATAGGGAAAATCCTTGATATTCCTGCAACAAAGGTCAAGGAAGTCGCAACTTTTTACACTATGTATTACAAAGAGCCAGTTGGGAAGTTCGTTTTGCAAATCTGCGGGACAACCCCTTGCATGTTGAGAGGTGCAAAAGGCTTGATTGAAGCGGTGAAAAAGGAATTAAAAATTAACCTTGGCGAAACAACTAGTGACGGGCTTTTTACCCTGTTAGAAGTTGAATGTTTGGGTGCTTGCTCCAATGCCCCAATGATGCAAGTGAATGATTATTATTATGAGGACTTGACAATTCAAACAACATTGAATATAATTAAAGATATACAAAGCGGGAAGTTGCCAAAACACGGCTCTTTTACTGGAAGAAATTCCGCAGAGCCAATCCGTTTTTTAAAGAAAAATTAAATTTTTATGACAGACATAGCAAGAACAAAAATAACTTCGGAAGACTGCGTCCTTCCTGAAATGACAGGCAAATATGACCTTGTATTTTACGCATCTCAAAGAGCAAGGGCGATTATTAGCGGTTCCAAACCTTTAATTGAAGGTTTTGAAAGTCCAAAAAATCATGCAATTATGATAGCGATGGAAGAAATTAGACAAGGAAAGCTGAAATTTGAAGACTTAATGGAAAGCCTTGCAAACCCATATGTTGAAATTAAAGAGCCTGAATACATAGAAAGAGATATGGACGAGGACGAAGATTTCATAGAAGACGAAGACGATGATGAAGACGAAGAAAAGCCTCGCAAAAGTGCGAAACCAAATTATCAAGCAGAAGAAGATTACGAAGATTAAAATTTTTCTTGACTTTTGAAAATTTTGTATTCCATATTAATTCATTAGGTTTTTTTAAATAGATATGAATTCTGGTTCTAATTCTTGGGTGATGGAAAAATTTGCAAAGTTTGCTTTCATTCCAACGGCACTTTACCTGTTTTTTTATATGCTTCTTTCATATAAAATGACAAAAATGCCTTTTTATATAGATTTATTCTTTGCAAACCTCTTAAACATTTGTGTTGCCTTACTTTTTATGGTTTCTGGCTTCACACTTGCTTACATTAGGTTTAATGCAATTTTGTTAGATTATGTAAAATCTTCACACAAAAGAACGGTGCTAAAAATTTTATTTACGATTTTTAACATTTTTTTCTTTACTTTTGTGTTTTTTACGTTTATTTATTTTAACTTTTTAATTTCAATTACTACATTATAAGATTATGGCTACCAAAAGAACATACCAACCTTCTAAAGTTAAAAGAGCAAGAACTCACGGCTTTTTAGTTAAAATGTCCACCAAAAATGGCAGAGACACAATTCGCAGAAGAAGAAGACACGGCAGAAAAAAATTAGCGATTTAATGTCAATACTTTTTGCATTTTTAGGTTTTTTACTTTCTTGCTTTGTGTTTCGAAAATGGTTTTATAAGCCATATTCTTACGGCGAAGTGTTGTCTTATGTGGTTCCACGAAGGTTTTACTATTATGCACTTTTCATTATTGCAACCGTAACATACTTAATATGTTTTTTGTTTTTTGACGAAGTGCTACACAATATCATCATATTTTGCCTAATATACTCGTTCACTTGCCTTATATTTTACACAAAAGGCTTTAAACTGCTTGGATATTCCGTCATTAAAATAATAGAATACTGCTTAAAAGCCAATCTTTTCCTGTTTTCAATCGTTTCAGTTGTGGCTGTCGGCTTAATTTTTTACTCGGTTTTTGTTAATTCTTATGAATTTTTCCAGCAAATTGGTCTTGCAAACTTTTTTCTCAAAACTTCATGGAATCCCGAAAATTACGAATTTGACTTAGTAAATTCTTTTGGAATAATACCGCTCATAATCAACACTCTTTACATTACTTTATTTTCAATCATCGTTTCATTTTTCTTTGGTATATTAATCGCAATTCACATTTCGGAATACATTAGGTCAAAGAAATTACGCTTTATTTTGAAGTCCATTTTTGAAATTATAGCAGGCATTCCAAGCATTTTTTACGGCTTTGTTGGTGCATTTTTTCTTGCTCCGAAACTTGTGGTTTTTTTCAATTCAATCGGTCTCAAGGCTTCGCTAGAAAGCATTTTAGTCCCTGGAATTGCAATCGGAATAATGATGATTCCATATGTTGCCACCCTTCTTGATGATACATTTTCTTCTATACCAAAAACCTTGAAAGATGCCTCAATTGCCATGGGTCTCACGAAATTTGAAACGGTCAAGAAGCTCATCATTCCAATTTCAGTTCCCGAAATTATCAGCACATTAATTATCGTGATTTCAAGAGTTTTAGGGGAAACGATGGTCGTTTTGCTAACTTGCGGAATTGTCGCACAGATGACTCTCAATCCACTTAACTCATCAACCACAATAACTGTGCAAATAGTCCACCTTTTGACAGGCGATACCTCCTTTGAAAGCATTAAAATTCTTTCGGTTTTTGCGCTTTCTTTGTTTTTATTTTTGGCAACGATGATTTTAAACATAATTTCCATCAGAATAAAAAATAGTGCAAAAAAACTTTAATTTTTGCTTGATTTTTAAATTTTATGGGTTTAAAAGATTTTAATAATAATAAAAAAGAGATGAAAAAGGCTAGTGTCATCATATTTCCTGGTTCCAATTGCGATAAAGAAGCAAAGGATATTCTAACTAAATTCGGCTTTGAAACAAATTTTGTTTGGCACGAAGATAACCTTCCAAGCGATATTTCCGTTTGCTTTTTACCTGGAGGTTTTAGTTATGGAGACTACCTTCGCTCAGGAGCCGTCGCAGGAAGAAGTAAAGTAATGAACGATGTGCGAAATTTCGCGGAAAATGGGGGAATTACGATTGGAATTTGTAACGGATTTCAAATTTTAACCGAAGCCAAAATTCTTCCTGGTGCATTAACCCCAAATGCCTGCGGACACTTCGTTTGTAAAGAAGTTGTGCTTGAGAAAATCAACCAAGAAAGCATTTTTACCAAAGGTTTAAAGAATAACCTTTCCGTTCAAGTTCCACATGGAAATGGGCTTTTTAAAGCTGACGAAAAAACACTCAAAACTCTTGAAGAAGAAGGGCGAATTGCCTTTAGATACACAGAAAATTTCAACGGCTCAAAAAATGCCATCGCTGGAATTATCGGCGGAAAAAACTATAATATTTTAGGGATGATGCCCCACCCAGAAAGAACTATCGTAAGCGAAGACTTCCTGCCAATGTTTGAAAATATTAAAAACTATGCAAAAAGAAGTTAAAATTTCTATCTCAAATTTAGTCAAAAATTTTGAAAAAAAGCAGGTTTTAAAGGGTATAAACTTAGAAATTTACAAGGGCGAATCTATTGTGATTTTAGGTGGTTCTGGTTGCGGAAAGACGGTTTTCATCAAAATTCTCTCGTCTTTACTTGAAAAAACATCTGGCGAAGTGAAAATTCAAAGCGAACATTCCACCCCAAAAATTGGCTTTCTTTTCCAGTTAAATGCCCTTTTTGATTCTTACCCGAATTGGAAAAACATCTGCATTTCTGCAATTGAAAACGAGGGAATGAAAAAGAAAAATGCGATTGAAATTACAACAAAGATGCTTGAAAAAGTCGGTCTTGGGGCGGAAGTTGGTCTTCTTTATCCTTCTGATATTTCTGGGGGAATGCAAAAAAGAGTTGCACTTGCACGTTCGCTTATGGGAAGTCCAGAAATTATTTTTTTTGACGAACCAACTACCGGACTTGATCCACGTGGACGACAAGAGATGTGGGGAGTAATC
>CAZFPN010000053.1:0-6346 GCA_964521015.1 uncultured Rickettsiales bacterium
GGAAAGCGAGGATGTGACAATTTCTCACCTTGCTGTTGCAACAAATTGTGGACAAATCAAAACTGGTAGCCTTGCAAGAACTGACAGAACTGCAAAATATAACGAGCTGATTAGAATTGAAAAATTCCTAGGAAGTACGGCATTTTATGCTGGTAAGAAGATATTAGATAAATTCCAGTTTTAATCTTCCAAAGCTTCTTCAATTTCAATTTTAGCTTCTTCAAGTTGCTTCAAGCATTCTGTGTAAAGATTTTTTGCCTGCTTTATGCTTTTTGAAACCTCGCTTAATGTTAATTCATTTTTTTGAAGGGAAGATAGAATTTCATTTAATTCTTCCATTTTATTTTCAAAGTTTTTCATTTATTTAAATAACACTCTTCTTGCATCAGCATATTTATTAATCTGCGATAAATCATACTTAACATCACGCCCTTCTTCAGCAGAAGTTATGGCACAAGTTAAATAAACGGGCATTATTCCCTTTAGCATTTTGTTTAAATCAGCCCCTGATGTTGCCGTTTTTCCAATTAATTGCAGTGTATGTTTATTTTCGGGAAGTAAGTTCAGTTTTCCTACAAACAAATTGCTTGAAAAATCTGATTTTAGCTCTAAATTTTCTATAGAAAAAGAATTTCCTGCAAATGAAATTTTGCTACTTAATTCATAGCTTCCCGTATCGTTTATTTTTTCTTCTATCTCTTTATTTGTGATATTTTTAAAGCTTAATTGAGGGTTGGAAAGAACTTTTGCAATTGAATCAATTCCAAATTTTTGCACCATTATTCTGTTAGACCTCAATTCAAAAACAGCATTAGCATTAGCGATTAAATCTTTTATTGCAATCCCTATTGTGCTAATGCCAAAACCTATTGAAGTATTTCCCTTAATGTCATCAAACTTTTCCTCATTCAAAATCAAAGAAAGAAGTCCTTCACTTTTAACCGAAGGCAAAGTGCCACTTGCGATAATTGTTGGGATGCTTTTTGTTAAATCCGCTTCAAATTTGATAAAATCTTCCATTGGAATTTTATTTATTACAATTCGTGAAGAAGTCTGCTTTAAAACCCCCGAAGAAAGCCTTAGACGAAGTTCCAGAAAGTCTATTTGGTTGAATTTATTTTTTATATCTTGCATATAAATATAAACAACACCATTGAAACTTGAAAAAGAAGGGATTTTAAAAAGGTTGTAATCTTTTATTATGCTTGAAATTTTTCCAAAGCTTTCAAAGTTAAAATCATTCCACTTTCCAACTTCAATCACAAGGTTTGCTATGTTATTTTGAGGGTTTTTAATATCAAGTGTGCCACTTACTAATGCATCAATTTTATCGCTTGTTATTTCAAAATTTTCAAGTTCCAATGCTCCATTTGTAATACTTGTTTTTAAATTTACTCTATACTCTTCTTGACCAATTTTGCAAGCTAAACAATCAGCATTAATATAAGAAAAATTCCTCAATTTTAAATAATAGAATAATAATTTAAACAAATCTTCGTTTTGCTTTTGCAATTCACTTGGCAAATTGAAGGAAATTTTATCAACATCTAGCTTATTTAGGAATAATTCTACTAGATAGTCTCTATCTTTTGAATAATAATCAAATTCTAATCGTGAATTTACAACATCAAGGCTTTCGGTTTTTATCTTTCTAATTTCAAATAAATTTTTATTATTTAGCATTTGAAAGGTTGCATCTATTTCAAAATATTCATTTTCCGTGCCATCATAATTGATAAAATCAGATATTTTATAGTTTTTTAAATTAGCATTACCGCTAATATTTATATTAAAAAAACCTTTTCTGAAAGAATTTTCATAGTCTTGAATTAATCCATTCAATGCAAAATCTATTGATGAATTAAAGTTAAATTTTGAATCAACCTGAATTTCATTGCTTCCAAGTTTTGAATATAGGGCAAAATTTTGCAATCTATCACTTACCTGACCTCGTTTTAAGACAATTGTTTCAATATTCACAGAAAATAAAACTTCCTGATTTGGCAAGAAAAAACTGAATTGAATTGGTGGAAAAATATTTTCTTCAACATTTAGTTTGCTTATTTCACCTTCTTGCTTTTCCAAAATAAGTTCGTTAATATTGAGTGAAATTTTGTATGTATCATTGCTTAAATTAGATATTTTCACCTCTTCTTCTTTATTTCCAAATAGCTGTAATTTTGAATTAAAAAACTCAACATTTTTCCTGACATCATTATATGTTATTTCGCTTTCAAAATATATCGCATTTTTAATTGAATCAAAATTTGATAAATCAAAATTGATAGTATCGGGTGTAATTTCGTTTAACAATTTGGTTAAATTGCCAATACTAAAAGATAACTTTCCTTTATTTTCCGTTAAATCGGTTTTTAAAATGATATTTTGACTTTCTAGCTTAAGCATTATGTTTGCCTTGTTTTTTAAATCTAAATTTATTTTATAGCTTGAAGAACCAAGTTGAAATGCTCCATTAATAATTAATTTGCCAGATAAATCATCGATACTTCCTGTAAAATTGGAAATTTTCATTGAAGTTAAAGACTTTTTTCTTACAATATTTAATGTGAAATTTTCAATTAATGTTGAATTTATTTTTGCATTAGAGTTTTTATTTCCAAGAATTAACTTCTTAAGATTTAAAATTATGTCGTGGAAACTTTCGTCTTCTTCAACATATATTGTTAATGCTGTATTTTTAATTTCAATGCTTGATATATTTTTGCTAAAAAGACCTCTTTTAATGCTTAATTCCGCCGATGTGAGTTTAAAATTGTCTCCACCTGAAGAAAGATTTTTTGCCACAAATGTAATCTTGCTACCAACCTTCATTTTAAATTCAGCAACACTAAAATCATTCGTATTCAAGCCTTCTAAATTCTCTTTTAAAGTATTTTGTGAAACCTTAATTCCCCCAAATAAATTTATCAAAAAAACCAAAATTAGCAAGCCAACAGTTATTGATATTATTGATATAACCCAAATGTTTTTAAATTTTTCAAGTATGTTGTTCATAATAAGCCTTCATTTTTAAACGAAAAGTATGTATTGCCACTAGTTATTATATGGTCGTGGAGTGAAATTGAAACCGATTCAAGTGCCTGTTTTAATTGATAAGTCGTTTTAATATCTGCCCTTGATGGTTTTGCATCACCAGATGGATGATTGTGCGAAATAATGATTGAGATAGCCATTTTTTTCAATGCCAAAGTTACTACTTCCCTTACATAAAGAGCCGTTTCATTGACAGTGCCTTTTGAAATTACATCATCTTCAATTAATTTATTTTTCGCATTAAGAAAAAGAACTCTTAATTCCTCGCGAGTAAGAAACCCTGCTCTTGCAATTAGGTAATCTTTAACTTGAATGGTATTTTCAAATGTAAATTCAGTGATTTTGTCCCTAAAAAACCTTGCCGAAAGTTCCAAAATAATTTTATTTAAAAATAATAAATTTTCGCCAATGTATTTAATTTCGTCAGCTTTCAATTCTTCTTCTGTTAAAAAAAGGCATTTTAACAAACTACCTTTTGATATTTTATCTAATTTTTTCGCTTCTTCCTTGACATCCCTTCTTGGATTGCAAAAAAATAAAAGCGCTTCAATTAAGTCAACATTTGGAAATTTAGAAATATCTTGTTTTGCAAACTTTTCCCTCACTCTTGCTCTGTGACCGATTTTTGTGTTAGAATCTTCTAAAGAATTGTTAGTCTTTTTTGAAGATTTTTGAAAATAAGCCATTATTTGCTTTATTATAATTGTTTGTTTCTTTTCCTCCTTTCATATTAGCAACTCTTCTTGCAGCAGGCGGAATAAAGAATGCTCCGCCTTCAAGACCAATTTCATCCTCACTATCTTCAAAAATTATCTCTTCTTCTTTTGGTTTTGCAGGAAATTTGATTGTATTAGATTTGATTGTAAAATCAAGCTCTTCGTTTTTCGCCTCATCTTTTTTTATGCTTTCAGGTTGAGAATATTTATGATTTGCATTTTGAGGATATTCTCTTTTTAATTCCTGTATATGTGCATAATTTTTTGGCTCATATTTTGTTTCAACATCTTGTTTTTTTGTCTGGACTGATTTTTCCGCTTCAGCAAACTTCACTTCGGAGTCAGTTTTAATGCCTGTTGCAACAATTGAAACCCTTACCAATCCTTCCATTTCTCTATCTATAACGGAACCAAATTTTGAAACTGCCCCATTGCCTAGCTCTCGTGTAATTCTTTGCATTATGTCGTTCACTTCAAAAAGTGTCATATCGGGACCACTTGTAATATTAATTAAAATACTGCTTGCACCAACAATTGAAGAATGTTCAAGAAGTGGATTTGTTATGGCATCTTCCGCGGCCCTTATTGCTCTGTTTTCTCCGCTTGCTTCACCTTCACCCATAATAGCACGACCAAGCGAAGACATAACCGCTTTAATATCAGCAAAGTCAAGGTTCACCATACCTGGATTTGTAATTAAGTTTGTAATACATTTTACACCTGAAACAAGGACATTATCAGCCATTTTAAAGGCATCTGCAAAGGTTGTGTCTTCATTTGCAATTCCAAAAAGCTTTTGATTAGAAATGACAATTAAAGTATCACAGTATCTATCTAATTCAGAAATTCCAATTTCTGCAAGCTCTAGCCTTCTGTTTTGTTCAAAATGGAAAGGTTTTGTAACGACCCCAACAGTCAAAATTCCAAGTTCTTTGGCAAGCTTTGCGATGACAGGAGTCGCTCCTGTTCCAGTCCCTCCACCCATTCCCGATGCAAGAAAGAGCATATTGGCATCTTTTATATAATCTTCTATTTCGTGTATTGTTTCTTCCGCGGCTTTTTTCCCAACTTCAGGGGAAGAACCAGCTCCAAGACCACTTGTAAGGTTTGCACCAAGCTGTATTCTATTTTCGCATAACGAAGTTGTAAGAGACTGTGCATCGGTATTTGCGACAACAAAGTAGACACCTTTTAAACCAGAAAGTATCATATTATTAACCGCATTACAACCAGCACCGCCAACACCCATAACAATAATTTTAGGTGTTACAATAACTTTACCACTGCTGTGATTAGAACCAAACTTAAATGACATAAAATAAAAACTATCATTTATTAATAAAACATTTTTTTAACTTTTCAAGAACTTAAATGAAAAATTTTTTTCACTTGAGTAGAAAAGCTTTTAAACAAAGGAATCTTGACATTTTCTTTTTTTTTAATTAAGTGTTCTAGACTATCTATTTGAAAATTTTTTTCGTCCCTGTTTAAAAATTGATGTAATGGAATGTCTTGAAATTTTGTTTCGTAAAAAAAATAAAAAGGCACATCTTCCATTAATTCAAAATTCAGTTTTATCTTGTTCTTTAGAAAAAGAACTTGATTTTTTATTTCATTTGTTAGAAGAAGGATTTTATTCGTATCTTCTATAAAGCTTTTTAAATGAGAATCATGATTTTCCCTTGCATAATATTTCTGCATTCTTTCAAGCTTTGGAAGTATTCTGTAATGCTTTGCTAAAATGAAAACATCTTCAATTTCAAGATTTAATGCATTAGACAAGTTTTGTAAAATATTGATAAAGCTAAATTCTTCATCAACTTCATAATCCGACAAAACACCATTCTTCACCTTCGCAATTTCGCAAAAATATTCATTAAATTTCACCAAAACAAAATTAGAAAATTTTTCTTCGCTAAAAACTTTATTTGATAAAAAATGCATCATTGTTTTTGCCTCCAAAACCTCAACTTCCGATTTGTTTAAAATTTCAGATCCCACTTCTAAAACCGCTTTAGAATAGCTTAAAACTTGAATAGATGTGTAACCTTCTTCCATGCCAAAATGCTTTAAAGAAAGAACTTTTCTGCCCGTTTTTGCCTCAAAATCTTCTTTGATTTTGTTCACTTTAGAATATTCAAAGTTTAAAATCTTGATTGTTGTTTTTTTAATTTCAGGAATGTTTGTAAGCAGAACCCCGCATTCTAAGTTTTTTAGCAAAAAGTTTTCTGCTTTAATTATGACATCTCTAATTGAATGGCTTAAGGAAGTTTCAAAATCTTGATTTTCAAAATTAGCAATAGGAGAGGTGAAAACTTCTTCTAAACCGGTAAAACATTCAACTTTATCACAACAAATAGATATGATAAAATCTGGTAAATATGAATTTTTAACCATCTTCCTTTAAAATAAATATATCTAATTATATATTTTATCAAATATTTGTCAAGTTTTTTTTATTTTATTTTTGTTTTAAATGTAAAAAATGCTTGACAAGAAGAAAAATTAGTTTTATAGCTATTTATAGAGAAAGCCGGATTAGCTTAGTGGTAGAGCAATCGCCTTGTAAGCGATAG
>CAZFPN010000054.1:0-6335 GCA_964521015.1 uncultured Rickettsiales bacterium
TCTGCTTTTTGGGTTTGCAGCACTTCTTGTGAAAGGAATTACCGCCATAAAGGCAGAAGGTGTGACTTTTGTTGTAATGACGGTGCTTTCCGTTTCCATTATCAACCTCTTCATCACTGGAATGTCTTCAAAATGGGTTGCAATTTCATACATTCTAATTCCAACTTTTGTAGGGCTTGGATACACGCCCGAACTTGCTCAAGCGGCTTACAGAGTAGGGGATTCCATCACAAATATTATTTCCCCAACAATGACATATATGCCAATTATTTTAAGCATTTTCCAAAAATACAAAAAGGATGCAAGTGTAGGAACGATTATCGCAATTATGGTGCCTTATTCATTCGTTTTTATGGTAGCTTGGACATTGCTTTTAATTGGTTTCTTGGTGTTTGGAATTCCACTTGGACCAGAAGTAAAATCTTTCCTTTAACAACACCTACAACAGCTTTTAGAGAATTTTGAATCCACATAATGATTTTCATCGGATATTTCTTCAGGTTTATTGTCAGAAGATTTTTTGAATGGTGTTTGAGGTTTGCCATCCGTTTTGGGATTTGAATTAAATGGAATGTAAAGGCAAGAATCATTAATTGGTGGTAAGACCTTTCCATCATGTGTAGACAATATTGATATATTGGAATAAGAATCTTCGTTTGATTTTTTCCTGCTCGCATTATTTAAAGTGAAAGGCGAAACTTTTTCTGATTTATTTGGTGATTGCAAAGCTTGCCTACTATCTTTGGAAGATGTTCTTGACAATGTTGCTTTACTTTCATTCAGAGGTGAAATAGTTGAGGGGCTTTTGGTTTTTTTTGTAGATAAAAAAGCATTACACATATTTTTCAATCCTTGAAGTGCTTCATCATAATCGCCATCAGATTCTATTAGATTAAGCATAAAATCTTTATCTTTTTGTTTTATTTGATTTCCTAAAACATTGCATTCTTTAATTCTTTCCGCATTCTGTTTAAGCAATTCAGTAAATTCAGCAATTATATTTAATGTTTTGTTAGCAATTTCTTGTTTTTTAGAAATTTCTTCTTTATTGTTTTGCAAGATATCATTATTTGTAGTAAGTGTCTTTAAAAATTGTACTACATTCTTTTTATTATTAATAATTTCAGTTTTATATTTATCTAATTTTGACTTTTGTTTCTGTAAATCTAAATTCGCTTCTTGATTTGTTTTTACACACGACCAATATTCTTCTGCATTAAATTTTGTACTAGGTTTCATTATTTTTAGATTTTTCATAGCTAAGAAAGGCTCTATGTTTCAAGAGCCTGTCAAGAAATTGATTATTTCTTTTTAATATTTTTAGAGTTTTTAACTGACTCTTTCAGTTTTTTACCAGCAGAAAATGTTACAACATTAGTAGCAGGAATTTGCATTGGTTTGTTTGTTTGAGGGTTGCGACCATTTCTTGCAGCACGGTGCTTTACTTTCAAAGTTAAAAAACCAGTGATTGTAATGTTTACTCCCTTTGAAAGAGTTTCCATTATAACATCTTGAAAAGCTTCTAGAGACTCAGAAGCTGCAACTTTTGTTATTCCAGCTTTCTTTGCTATAGCATCTATTATGTCTGTTTTGTTCATAGTTTTAAAAATTAATAACAATAAAATAAAAAAACAAAATACGAAAAGTATCACATTTTCTTACTTCTATATAATCCTAAACACACTTTTATTAAAGTTGCAAGCTTTTTTTTTGCATTTTTTTAATATTTTTCTTGATAAGTATCACATAAAATTTAAGAAATCCCAAAGACAAGCCTTGAAATAAGGTTTTAAAAAACAACTTAAAATTTAATTTTTTCCCTTGCGAATTGTAAGTCTTCTTCAATATCAACACTTATAGGATGGAAATTTGTTATTCCAGCAAAAATATTCATATCGTTTTCAATTGCTCTAAGCTGTTCCAACCTTTCCCTTAATTCTAGAGGCGAAGGCTTCAAAGAGATAAACTTTTCCAATGCTTTTTTTGTGTAAGCATAAAGACCGATGTGTTCAAAAAAATCGCCCTCTCCAAAAGGAGCTTTCAGCCTTGTGAAGTAAAGAGCTTTGCCATAATTTTCCCCCTTTAAGCTTAAAATTGCCTTTACAATATTGGGTTTTTCGGCAAGTTTTTCGTCCGCAATTTTTACGACAGGGGTTGCGATATCGGCTTCTTTGTTCGTTTTCAAAAGATTTAATGTTTCCATAATCACTTCGCTTGAAATATTGGGAACATCGCCTTGAACATTGATGATAAATTCGTAATTTGCATTCGTAATTTGCTTTAAAGCGGAAAATATTCTGTCAGTGCCTGACGGAAGTGCTGGGTCTGTCAAAAAAGCTTTTCCACCAACATTTTCAATGATTTTTTGCACTTCAGGGTCATCAACTGCAACGAAAACATCTATATCTTTACATTTTTTGCAAGCCTCAAAAACCCTGACTATCATTGGCTTTCCGTTAATATCAGCGAGAATTTTTTGCGGAAGCCTTGAGGAAGCAAGTCGTGCGGGAATTATAATGCAACTTTTCATAAATAATTAAATAAAATACCGAAACATAAAGCTGAAACTACAAGAAGGTTGAGTTTAAACATTTTAAAGAAATTTCTATCATTGGTTTTTTTGATTATTGCAACCAAAATTACGAAGGAAAGAATAGGAAAAATGACAAATCTTAATTTAGCTAAATGCCAAAAAATCAAAACATTTAAGGCATAAAAGCAAGATAAAATATAAAGAAAATCCTTGTATTTTTCCCCAAAAAAGACAGCTGTTGACTTTACACCAATTTTAATGTCGTCCTTAAAATCTTGCATTGCATAAATTGTGTCAAAAATTACCACCCAAAGGACAAGTGCAATAAAAATTGGCACAAGAAAAGCTGTAAAATCGTTTGAAACGGCAAAAAACCCAGCAAGAAATGCGATTGAATATGTAATTCCAAGAAAAACTTGCGGAAAGTGTGTAAAGCGCTTAAATAAAGGGTATAATGCTATAAAAAAAACCGACAAAAAACAGATGAAAATCACTTTTTTAGGAAGTGAGATAAGCACTAAAAATGCAAGTAAAAACATTAAAATTAATGTGAAAATTGCCTGCCTTAAGGAAATTAATCCGCTTGCCAAAGGTCTTTCCTTTGTTCTATCAACTTTTTTGTCAAAATTTCGGTCAAGAATATCGTTGATAACACACCCACCACTTCGCGCGAAAAATGCCCCAAGCATAAACTTTAAAAACAGCAAGATTTCAATTTTTCCTTCCAAATAAAGCCCCAATACCAAACCTAAAACGGAATTTATGTAAAGCAAAAGCCAGCCAGCGGGGTTAAAGAAGCGAATTAAATTGAGATATGCCTTCATAAATAAGCAGAATTTATTTGCACTTTATATTTCTTTTCCAGCTCTTCAATTAAGCCCCTTATGAGAGTTGATTTTTCTTCGTCTTTCAAGGCTTTCACCTTTGCATCAATATCTTTTTTTGAAATTTCCCCAGCATTTTCATTGATTTTTTGAAGCCTAACGATGAAAAATTCGTTTTGAAAAAAGAATGGCATACTGACTTCCCCTTCTTTCAAAGCGAGGATTTTTTCCATTTCTTCAGCAGGGAAGATGGTTGATTTTGAGTTTATTGTAAGGCTTGTTCCCTTGAAATCAGGGTTTGATGAAATTTTCTGCTTTAAATTGGAAGCTTTAACTAAAGCCTCATTTTTCATTGCAATATCTTTTAGTGCAAGCAAAATTTCATTTTTAATGCTTTCAAGATTTTTAATGCTTTCTGCTCTTACTTCTTGCACTTTATAAGCATAAAATTCGCAAGCTTTTGACTTGATGATTTTTGCATAATATGTGTCCGTATCTTTCAAAATTAGCTCTGCGATGTTTTCAGGTAAATCAATTTTTTCACCTTCGGAAATGACGATTTTTCTTGCTGTGGCAATTTCTTTAATTGCATTTTCAAGAGATTCTCCGCTTTCAACTTCGTTATTGATTTGACTTGCAATTTTTTCAACATGTTGACAAGAATTTTTGCCTTTTAGTTTTGTCGTTATTGCACTTTTAACACTTTCAAATGTTGGAATTTTAGCAGTGGAAAAATCGTTTAATTTTAAAATGTGATAACTACCAGCAAGATAGAATACTTCGGAAATTTGTTTTTTTTGTAGTTTTGCAATTTGGTTTTGAAGTTCTATGTCTAAATCGTTAAAATTAATGTTTTTAAATTCAATTTCGCTTAAATTTAAGCCAAGAATATTGCTTGCGACCACCTTCAAATCAAGCCCTTCGTTTTTGATAACTCCTTCAATTCTTTGTGCTTCTTGCATTGAGGTGAATGAAAGTTTTTCAAAATTTATTGTTTGATTTTTGTAAAGATATTCCTTGTTATATTCCTTCAAGATTTCTTCCTGCTTAATGTTGTTTGGGATTGTCTTTTCGTCAATTTTTGCAATTATCACAACCTTTTCTTCTTTGATTTTATAATTTTGTTTGTTTTTTTCATAAAAATCTTGAATTTCTTTTTCTGTTGGATTGAAAGTTTTTGGGTCTTCAAGTTTTACTTTAAAAATATTGATTTCTCTTGTTTTTCTTTCATTTTCAATAGTTTTTTTTGCAATTTTTTCAAAGGAGATAAAATCGTTTAACGCAAACATTTGAATGAAGAATTTATTTTGCAAAATGGAAATTTGGTCTAATATGTAAGTTTCTTCTGTAAAACCGCTTTGCCTGATGTAATTTTGATAAAATTCTAAATCAAACTTTCCGTTTATATCTTGAAATTGTGGGTGATTTAAAATATATTTATTTACGGTGTTTTTATCAATCAAAATGCCGTTATCTTCAAGTATTTGAGCGATTAAAAGCTGGTCTGCCATTTGTTTTGCGATGATGGAAGAAAACTGCTTTGTGTTTAAAAAACTTTCAATAATTCCAGACCCAAAACGCATTATATACTGACGTTTTTGAGCTTCCAAATACCTTGCAAAACGTTCGGGAGTGACTTTTTTATCTTCAACTTTAATGACATAATCGCTTGTGTATCTTGCAAAATCAATCAAGCCAAAACCGACCATAGCGAAGGTGATTACGATGGCAATTACCATTGCGGAGTACTTTTTAAATTTAGTCTTTTCAAGGCTTATTTCCTCTAATTCTTTTTCGTCTTTCATAATTAACAGAACATAATTGTAAGCTAAAGATAGAATTAAAAATATTAAAAATCAACTTGAAAATTATTTTTTTTATAATAAATCTTTTAAAATTGAAAATTTTTATGAATAATTCGCTTAAAACCCTTGAAATACTCACTAATCCAAATTTAGACGAAGAAATCTTGAAAGAAGAAATATTAAAAAAAGATTGCGATTTTGAAATTAAACTTGCCGTTTTGTTTAGGCGATTTTATGGGGCTTCTAAAGTGGAAAATCAAGATGAATTAGATGTAAATAAAATTATCGCAAAAATCGTTGAAAATAAAAGAAAGCAAAGGTTTGAAGAAGATAAATACTGGAGCATTTGGAAGGAAGAGGGCTATTTTTTCGGCTTCATTGAGGGCTTTTTTCATGCACAGGAGGGCAAAAATCAGCTTTGCAAAATCAGAGGCAGGCTTTTAAGTGAAGATTTCCTCTTAAACCCAACTCGTAGGCTTGAACTTCAAAAGAAATTTGGGGAAATATCTCAATTAGATTACTTCAAAAATCCAGAAATTTTCGTTTTCCGCTTCCGCGATTTGGAAGAATTTCGTGTTTTTTTGCGAATTAACAAAATTGAAAGGATGGTTGGCAGAAAAGAGGGAATGGAAAAGGGTATGCACTACAATATTTATCAATCTGTCTGTGAAATTGCGAAAGACGAATTTTTAAAAGAGCTATTCAAAAATGGCATCATAAACAGGGAAACGGGCAAGATAGACATTAAATTTTTTGATAGCAAAAACCCGCTCACAAAAGAAGGTTTACTTGCTATTCTTTCCAGCTTTAAAGGCTATGGTCCTAAAATTGCCAAAATGGTGATGAATTTGGTGTTTGAAGTGGGCATTGTTGCGGTTGATAGAAGGGTTTTAAGGTCTTCTTTAGTGCTTGGTATGGTGAATTTACAGCAAGCGTATCTTCAAAAAATAAAACAAAAATTTTCACTTGAAAAGCTTGATGAAATTTATTATACAATATCATCACTTTCAGAAAAATATGCCCTTAAAACAGCGGAAGAAAGCCTTAATTCGTCACTTGCAAATTCACATTTTTTGAAAGAGGCAGATTTTTTGCTATTCACATATAACGGGGGCGATGGTTGGAATTTCAAGCAAGAAGAGGAAATTTTAAATCAAAAATCCAAAGTTTGCC
>CAZFPN010000055.1:0-6174 GCA_964521015.1 uncultured Rickettsiales bacterium
TTATCTTTAAAAATCAATGAAAAAGATTAGTTATCAGAATCTGTGAGAGACAGAGGTGACACGAATGAAACAGATTTCTTCGCACAAAAGAGTGTGTGCTGAGAAAACACGAACGGTGAAGAAAGAAGACGAAAGAATTGTTGCTCTTGCGAAAATTGCAAATTCGGCGGAAATCATACCTAACTTCCTTGAAATCGTTGATATAGCAGGGCTTGTGAAGGGGGCAAGCAAAGGGGAAGGTCTTGGAAATAAATTCCTTTCGCACATTCGTGAAGTTGATGCTATTTTGCATTTAGTCCGCTGTTTTGAAGATGAAACCATCACTCACGTTGAAAACAGAATTCACCCTGTGGAAGATGCTGAAATTATCAATATGGAACTTATAATGGCAGATTTAGAGCAAGTTTCCCACATTAGAACAAAAAATGCAAAAAGGCTCACGAAAGAAGCTGATTTTGTTCTTGCGAGGCTTGAAAAAGAGCTTGGGGCGGGCATTCCTATAAGAAAAATCTCGCTAAACGACGAAGAAAAAATGATAATCAAGCCTTACAACTTCATCACTGCAAAACCGATGATTTTCCTTGCCAATGTTGAAGAAGAAAGCATTTTAGCGGGCAATAATCATTCAAATTCTTTGGCCGAGTTTGCTCAGAAAGAGGGGGCAAATTTTGGCATTATATCGGTTAAAATTGAAAGCGAAATTGCACAAATTGAAAGCGAAGAAGAAAAGACAAATTTCCTTGAAATGATGGGGCTTGCCGAAAGTGGCTTAAATAAGGTGGCGAGAATGGGTTTTGAGGCATTGAATTTAATCACTTATTTCACCGTTGGCCCGAAAGAAGCCAGAGGGTGGACTGTCCGTAAAGGGGCGAAAGCACCAGAGGCTGCAGGGGTTATTCACAGCGATTTTGAAAAGGGCTTTATTCGTGCAGAAGTCATCGCTTTTAAAGATTACACAGAACTTGAAGGGGAAGCAGGTGCCAAAGAAGCGGGCAAATTAAGGGCGGAAGGCAAAGATTATGTGGTGATAGATGGGGATGTAATTCACTTTAGGTTTAATGTGTGATATGCCCTGCTCTTCAGATTTTCTGCTTTTTTTGAAGGAAAGGCTTGAAGAAAGAGGGGAAATTTCTTTTAAAAAGCTTTTTGGGGAAGTTGGGGTCTATCTTAACGGAAAGATTTTTGGGATTGCATCAAACAACGAATTTTTCTTGAAAGAAGAAGGATTTGGAATTAAGGGAGAATATTTTTTTTACATTAAGGATGGCAAAAAAACTTTTATGAAATATAGAAAAATTGATTTTGAATGAAATTATGAAAAGATTAACTATTTTGGCACTAATTTTGGCTTTATTTTGGAATTTCGTGCAGGCAAGAACATACTTTACACCCGGAAAGGAATGTGAGGAAGAGGTCATCAAAAGCATTGATTTAACGGAAAAAACCCTTGATATAGCGATTTATTCCATCACAAACGAGGCAATTACAAATGCGATAATCAGGGCTTTTGAAAGAGGTGTCAGGGTGCGGATTTTAACCGATTATACACAAAGTAAAGTTCGTGGGTCTAAGGCTCTTTTTTTGAAGGAAAGTGGGGTTGAAATTAAGTTAAACTCAAAGCATAAAATTGAACACAACAAATTTGCGATTTTTGACGGAATTGAGGTGGAAACAGGAAGCTATAATTACACCCAAAATGCAACGAAGGGCAACAGCGAGAATTGTCATTTTTTGAAGAAAAAACAGGATGTCAAAAAGTATAAAAAACGCTTTAATGAGCTATGGCAGGCAAATTCTTGGCACAAAAGTGAAGAAAGGTTTTTGAAAATGAAAAAGGAAAGGGAGGCGAAAAAGCTGTTATGATAAGTGATTTTCAATTTTTAAGTTGTAAATATAAAAAAAATATTGACATTTATCAATTTTTGATTTAGTATGTTTTGCAAAAATTAACTTATTTTTTATGCTATGACTAAACAAAATATGATAACAGTGCAACCAATTAGCAACTTAAAAACAATAATAGAAATGCCTTCAAAATTAAAATGTGAAATCATCGTTCCTAAAAATCATCTGTTGTATGATGTTTTGAGCGAAAATTGTAAAATTGAAATTAAGGGTGATGTTTTTGAAATAACAAATCAAAATGGACATAAATTCCTTTATGAAAATGGGGCGAATGCAAAGTATTCTAGCGGAATTCAGAAAGTATTGCATTTTTGTAGAACACCGATGAGTGTTAGCTCTTCCAATTTTTGCATCAGCGCAATCAATCTTACGAACAACATTACGAGAGGTATGACACTTTCTTGCGGAATGATTATTTGTATTGCTGGAGTTTGTGCTAAGGAAATTTTACCTGTTGATAAAAGAGCTAAACTAAGCAAGGTTGTGCCTGTTGAGATTGATTTTTCTAAAACAAATTATGAACTTAAATCGCAATTTCAGAATCTTATTGGCGACGAAGAAAAAAGAATTGCAATTAATGAAATTATGCCACCAATTGAAAAAGAGCGGAATTGTAACAGCAAAGTAAAGGATGCTTTTAGACATATGCCTTTGCCTTTGAAGACATCTTCATTGAATTCAAGATGAGTGGAAAAATCAATGTTCGTCCCACTTAATTGAGTTTATATCTATGCCATCTTTATGCATTTCCCAAAGGGGGGAAATTTCGCGCAGTCCTGCAATTTTGGATTTCACTAAATCAATTGCGAAATCAACTTCTTGCTCTGTTGTAAAGCGACCAAAACCAAAGCGAATTGAGGTGTGAGCTAAATCTTCACTAACACCCAAAGCACGAATGACGTAAGAAGGCTCTAAACTCGCGGAAGTGCATGCAGAACCTGAAGAAACAGCGATTTGGTTGATTGCCATTATCATACTTTCCCCTTCAATAAAAGCAAAACTTGCATTAAAATTCCCCTTAAAACGGTTTTCTTTACTTCCGTTTAAAAAAATTTGCTCTCCTTCTTCAATGAAATTCTTATAAAATTTGTTGAAAAAACCTTCAAGTCTTTTGTGTTCTGATTCCATTTCGTTCATTGCAATTTCTGATGCAAGACCAAAGCCCGCAACCAAAGGTGTTGCAAGAGTTCCACTTCTGAAGCCTCTTTCTTGCCCCCCTCCGTGAAAAACTGGCAAAAGCCTTACTCTTGGCTTTCTTCTAACATAAAGTGCCCCTATTCCCTTCGGGCCGTAGACTTTGTGAGCGGAAATTGTCATTAAGTCAATGTTCATTTCTTCAACATCAAGCTTGATTTTGCCAAAACCTTGGGCTGCATCAGTGTGGAATAAAACCCCGTTTTCCCTTGTAATTTTGCCGATTTCCTTCAAATTTTGAATAACACCAATTTCGTTGTTGACAGCCATCACGGAAACAAGCAGTGTTTCGGGGGTTATCACTTCTTTCAATTTGTTTAAATCAAGAAGTCCGTCCTTTTCAACTGGCAAAATTGTGAGCTTTGCACCCTTGGTTTCAAGGTATTTGCAAGTGTTTAAAACGCATTTGTGTTCTGTGATGATGGTAATGATGTGGTTTTTCTTTTCTCCGTAAAAGTTGTAAGCCCCTAAAATTGCAAGGTTATTGCTTTCTGTACCACCTGAAGTGAAGATGATGTCCTTTTCGTCCGCATTAATCACCTTTGCAACCTGCTTTCTTGCATTTTCGCAAATTTCTTCGGCTTTCCAACCAAATTCGTGGCTTCGTGAATGGGGGTTTCCGAAATCTTCTTTGAATGTTTTTGTGATTAAGTCAATAACTCGTGGGTCAACTGGAGTAGTTGACTGATAATCAAAATAATAAGGGGTTTTCATACTTTTTTAATTGTCTTTTGATTGTGAAAATTTCCTTTAATTTGCATTTTTTTTCTGGAAATCTTCAATTGCCGCCCTAATCGCCTGTTCTGCAAGAAGGGAGCAATGCCTTTTCACTGGCGGAAGCTTTAATTCTTTAGCTATATCTTCGTTTGTGATTTTAAGTGCCTCTTCAATTGTTTTGTTTTTTATCATCTCTGATGCAAGGCTTGCACTGGCAATTGCGGCTCCGCAACCGAAAGTTTTAACGGAACTTTCTTCAATTGTGCCATCTTCTTTGATTTTAAGGCTCATTTTCATAACATCTCCGCATGCAGGTGCACCAACAAGACCAATTCCCACTTCTTTTGAATTTTTATCAAAAAATTTTGGCTTTTCGCCTGAAGGTTTAACTGAAATTGCATCGCTAAAGCGTTGTTTTAGCTGTTCTGAATATGCCATAATCGTTATAAATTATTAAATATTAACAGTATGTTAAAAAAACAGATAGAATTTGTCAAGTATATTTTTCAACTTTTTTTCATCAAGACTTCTTGACAATTAAAAATCGGCTTTTATAATTAGATTTATTTGTAAGTTATGCTGGAAAAGTTTGGTTTAAAACGGGATTTTCAAATAGGGAAGACATCTTGGCTTGGCACTGGTGGGAACTGCGAATTTTTGTTTAAACCTTCGTCTTTTGAAGAACTTTCAAGCTTTTTAAAGGAACTTTCTTTGGGAAATTTCACAGAGAATTTTAATAGGGATTTTCCACAAATCACGATTTTAGGCAATACATCAAATGTCTTAATAGGAGATGGAGGCATTGAAGGTCTTGTGGTTCGCTTAATTGGTAAATTTATGGAAATTCATAAAATTGACGACACAAGAGTTGAAGTTGGGGCTGGAATGCTTGATAAAACCTTTGCAAACCTTATGGCGGAAGAAGAAATTTCTGGCTTTGAATTTCTTTCCACAATTCCGGGAAACATTGGTGGAGGAATTAAGATGAACTGCGGTTGTTTTGGCGGTGAAATTGGGGAAAACCTCGTTCTTTTAAAAGGGCTTGATTTTAAGGGGAATAAACTTGAGTTAAAGCCTCATGAAATCGCTTTTGAATACAGAAAAAGCAACCTGCCTAAAGAATTTATAATCACTTCGGCCGTTCTAAAGGGGGCGGTTTCAAAAAAGGCTAGAATTCTTGATTTAATGGCGATTAATCAGGAAAAACGCAACCAAACACAGCCAACGGGGGGGAAGACGGCGGGAAGCACTTTTAAAAATCCGAAAGGCTTTTCCGCTTGGGAATTGCTTGAAAAAGCGGGTTTAAGAGGGGTGAAAATCGGTGGTGCAAGTTTTTCAGAAAAACATCTCAACTTTCTTTTAAATGATGGAACTGCAACGGCAAAAGATATTCTTTCTCTTGGTGAACACGCTCGCAAATTAGTGTTTGAAAAGTGCGGAATAAAGCTTGAATGGGAAGTTTTGCACATTGGAAAATTCCTGTAAATTTTAAGTTAATAAGTTTTTTATATAAAAAAATTAAAAAAATTGCTTGCTTTTTGAAAAAATGTCATTTATCAAACTTTACATTAAACTGCGGGTGTAGCTCAGTGGTAGAGCGCAACCTTGCCAAGGTTGAAGTCGTGGGTTCAAGTCCCATCACCCGCTCCATTTATATTTGCACTATCTAAGTTTTGGTTTTTTTGCTATTCTATCAAGAACTTCTTTATTTTTCCCCTCTTTAGGTTTAAAAAGTTTGCCATCCTTGTAAATGCAAACACAAGGTTCTAAATTGTTTTCTTTTCTAATGTTATTTATATTTTCTATGAATTCTTTTTGATTATCTTTCGTGCTAAATATATCAGATAACATACTATTATTGCTCTCTGGATATACAATTGTCGGGCACCCACTTGCGTAATAGGGTTTTTTTATTCCTACAATAAGTTCATTCATACCTTTATAACCTTTTTGATGATTTTCTTCAAGTTTAGAAAATTCTATATATGTATCATTTTCTGATAGATGTCCCTTTTCTATGGCTTCATCAAATAAACTTTTACCACCATCATTTAAGCTTGTATTTCCTCCAACTGCAAATGCTTCATATACTTTGTTACCATTTAAAAACTTTTCAACTGAGGTAGAAATTCCAGTATTTGCAAAAGTTTTTGACATTTCAGGAATATTTATGAGAGAGGCACTCGTATTTCTTTTATAATCATTATTCATGCCATCTTTATATTCTTTTATAGATAGACTTCTAAATACATGTGCACCATCTACTGCCTCAAAATAATCCTTAAATTCTTCCTCGGTAAAAATGGGCGGTGAATTAATATTATCATAAATTTTTTTACCAATAACTCCTGCAAAAGG
>CAZFPN010000056.1:0-6126 GCA_964521015.1 uncultured Rickettsiales bacterium
TAAAATTCATCATTCTTGCCTTGTTTTGCTTTGTGTAAATTTTTATTCATAATGGATTTAATATTGCAATTTTTCTAAATTACAAAGCAGGAAAAGTCAAATGATATTTTAACACGAAATAGCCTTGTTTTTAATTGACATATTCAATTATTTGCAAGATAAAATAAAACATAAGTTAAAAAATTAAATTTTTCTTATTGACATTTTATTTTTTCTTATTCTTTTGTAATTCATAAAATATTTTTATTTACTATTTATGAAAGCAATTTTGCCAGTCATATTATGTAACAATTCAGTTGAAGACAAAACTTCAATTGCAAAGAATTTGTCTATTAGCCCTTTTGTCAAAATGCAAGATGGTAAATCGCTGTTTTTCAAATCAATTGAATTTTTGCATGAAAATAATTTTCTTCCGCCTATTATAATAACAGACGAATCTTTTCAAAATTATTGCACCGAAGAGGCGAGGTTTTTTTCCAGTATGGTTTTTCTTAAAGGTGCTTTAAGTAATATTGCATCACTTGTTTTGGCATCAAAAATTGCAAAAAAGCTTTTTGGGGAAGAAATTGAAATAATTGCATTTAGACCAAATAAATTAATTCTCAATCAATCGTTATTTTTAAATTCATTTTATGAGGCAAGAAGTTGTTTGCAAAATATAATTTCGTTTTCAATGCTTGATGGCGGAAGGAAAGAAAGTAAATTTTTTGATGCCTTTTATTTTAATTTAAGCTTTATCTTAAAAGAATTTGCAATTGAAATGGAAAAGATAAATTTACAAAACGAGGGCAGAATTTTCCACTTTAATTCAACTGCTTTTCCTTTTTTCAAAACAAGGGAAGAAATTTTTACTATTAGAGAAATTATTGCTCCTGTTTGCGATGTTGTCTTTGAATTTACAAACACCTTAAAAGAAGAAGTTCTTGAAATTAATGGTTCTAATGTTGTTTCAAAGCCTTGGGGATATTATGAAATTTTATTAAATGGTGCAAACCATAAGGTGAAAAAGCTTTTTATTAAGCCGTTTTCAAGCATTTCACTTCAAACACATTTCAGAAGAAGTGAGCATTGGGTTGTTGTTAATGGAATTGCAAGCATTGTTTATCAAGACGGAAATTTTCTACTTAAAGCGGGTGAAGCAATTTTTATTCCTTCAAATACAAAGCATAGAATTTCAAATGAGACCGAAATTCCTTTGGAAGTGATTGAAACACAGGTAGGAGAATACCTTGAAGAAGATGACATTGTTCGCTACGAAGATATTTATGGAAGAGCCTAGGTTTTGCTTTAAAATATTGTTTTGAAAATAAAAAACAAAAACTTGACAAATAAAATTAATTTTTTAAAATGTAGTGAAATAAGATTTTTTAAATGCTATACCACATTAAATTTTATATAAAATACCTATTTTACATCGTGTTTTTATTGGCTTTATGCCTTGTTTTATACCAAATTGCTCTTTTGCAAGAAGCACTTTCTTTTAAAGTTTTAGATTACAAGGTTTTCACAAGTCAAAATGTTTTTTTCTTTTGCATTTTGGGGGCATTGTATTTTATTTTTAAGGTTTTTAGAATAGTTTTCTCTATCAATAATTTTTTCATCTCGCTTAAATATAAAGTAGCTGATAAAATTGAAATTTTCAAATCGCATTTCAATATAAAGCAAAAAACCGAAGATGCAATCGTGAAAGAAATTTTGCACTTCAAGAGAAAAGGGCTTTACAAAATGGGTTTAAGGCTTACGGCTGAAAACCTTGCATTTTCAAGTAAAATCTTATTTTGGCACTTATTTTTCCTTTTAAAGCTTGGTAAGAAGAAAGAATTCTTGAAGGCTTTTCTTTCGCACCCTGCGGGAAATTGCATTCGTGTTTTCAAAATTTGCTATCTAAATAAAAAATTGCCCTTTTTCCGTGGAATGTTTGTAAGAGAGCTTTATTTTAAAAACTTAGACAATCAAATTATTACTTACATTTATGCTGACTATCTATTTTCTAAAAATAAAATTGAAAAAGCCGAGACAATTCTTATGAATTTTATTAAGAATAAGAAAATATTAATGTCTGATGTATATTGTAGCTTTTTAATGAACTCGCTTGCAATTAAAATTGAAAAAGCATTCAATGGGGAAAAGGCAGAAGATTTTATATTGGAATATAAAGAAAATATTGATACTTACAATGAAAAGAAAAAAAAATGATTCGTTTCTAGCTCGTAAAATTCGTTTTGGCTTTGAAAAAATAGCAGAGAGTATTTCCTTTGTTGTCCATTTTTTTACAACAAAAAGTGGAGAATTGATATACGAATTTACTGAAATGAAGAGAAAATCAAAAAATCTAGTGCAAACAAATTTAGATTTAGCCAGAGAGCATTTGCAAAATAACAATATTTTTGATGCGAAACTGAGGTATAAACTTGTTTTAAAGTTAGATAAAATGAATTTTGAGGCACTTTTTGGATTGGGTTTTATTTATTTTACTCAAAAAAATTTCTATAAATCTAAAGCAAATCTTTCAAAAGCTTTGGAAATATGCTCTAATGAAGAAGCAAAAGGGGAAATATTGAAAATGCTGGAATATATTGAAACACGATAATTATGAAAATACTCCAACTAATCGCTATTCTTTCTTTGCTTTGGAACATCACATTAGCAGATGATGAATTTGGCGAAGAAGAAATTACTTCTTCAAGAAATGTTATTTTAAGGGAAAGTGGGGCGACAAAATCATTTAGCATTTTTACAATCGGTCTATTCTTTAAATTTGATAGATATATTTTAAGACCTTTAGCCGTTTCTTACACATTTTTTACCACAGAAAATTTCCGCCTTTCAGTCAAAGATGCAAGCGAAACTAGAAGTCAAATTTTTAATTTACACAATAATTTATTAGTTTTTAGCCCTCAAAGAATTCTTGCTTCTGCTGGCTATCTTTTAACAAATTTAACACTTGGAAGGTTTGGCACTTTTGATGTTGCAAAAAAGCTAAAAATGAATTCATATAAAACAAAAACTTCTGATGTGTTAAGGTTTTATCATGTTCCAGAAGTTTATTTTATCACACTTGGACCAATGCCTTTTACATTAACAACAACGATGGAGTTTGGTATGGACAACATTATTTCAGGTTATGACGAATTTAGCCCTAATTTTTCATCATTTTATGTTGGTTTTTTAAATGGTCGTGCCCTTGAAATGAAAACTTTTGATATTTTTCAAAAAATTAAGCCAGAAATGATTTATGAAAATCTCAAAACTGCAACTTATTCAGAAGCAAAATATTTCAACCTTGAAAGAAAGCCATTTAAAGAAAAGTTTAAAAGGCTTGAAAAGTGGTCTTCCTCTAATTTCACAACCAATTAACCCTTCTTAAAAGTGTTTATTATCACAAGTTTTCTATAATTTGCAAACATTTCTTCAAATGCTTTAAAAAGTTCAAGCTTATATTCATTTAATGGGTCTTTCTGTGCATATGAACGAAGTGAGATTTTACTTCTTATGTTATCAACTCCGTATAAATGTTCCTTCCAAGAATAGTCTAGCGATTGCAAAAGTATCATCTTTTGAATAAGGAAATTTTCTTCCCTTGACATTTTTTCCCCATAAATTTGATTGATGACTATAAATGCCTTTTCTTTCAATTCATCAAAGCTACCTTCAAGCTTTATGTCTGTTGGAATATTAAACATTTGCCTTAAAACATCGCTTAAATTGACTTCCTCTTCGTTTATTTTGGAAGATGCTTCAAAAATACTTTCTATTTCTTGATTTATCACATCCTCAATTTCCCCTTTCACGAAATCATCATTTTTTACAAGAGAAAGCCTTTTGGAATAAACAATTTGCCTTTGTTCGTTTAGCATATCGTCATATTTAAGAAGGTTTTTTCTCATTTCAAAGTTATGTGCTTCAACCTTTTTTTGAGCCCTTTCAATCACAGAGTTAAGCCAAGGGTGTTCCATCGCTTCCCCTTCCTTAAAACCAAATTTTCCAAGCATTCCTTCAAGTGTTTTTCCACCAAATATTCTAAGTAGGTCATCTTGCAAGGAAAGGAAAAATTTTGAATAACCAATGTCTCCCTGTCTTCCACTTCTTCCCCTTAACTGATTATCAATTCTTCTGCTTTCGTGCCTTTCGGAGGAAAGAATGTAAAGACCTCCTGCTTCTTTAACTTCTTTTGCCTCTTGTTCGTGTTGTTCTTTAATTTTGCTTCTCATTTCTTCGTCTTTAATGCCAAGAAGTTTTTTTTCTAAATTCCCACCAAGCATAATGTCCGTTCCCCTTCCTGCCATGTTTGTTGCAATTGTAATTGCCCCTTTTCTTCCTGCATCGGCGATAATTTCAGCTTCTTTTTCGTGCATTTTTGCATTTAAAACATTGTGTTTTAGGTTGTTTTCTTTGAATAATTTTGAAAGAATTTCTGATTTTTGAATACTCGCTGTTCCAATTAAAACTGGCTGACCTTTTGCGTTAATTTCTTTGACGGTTTTTAGAACTGCATCAAATTTTTCTTTTTCTGTCCTATAAACAACATCGTGTTCATCAATTCTTGCAACCTTTCTATTTGTTGGAATTGAAACAACATCAAGCTTATAAATTTCACGGAATTCTTCTGCTTCGGTTTGAGCCGTTCCTGTCATTCCTGCAAGTTTTTTGTAAAGCCTAAAATAGTTTTGATATGTAATTGATGCAATAGTTTGTGTTTCTGGCTCCACATTCAATTTGTGCTTTGCTTCCAATGCTCCGTGAAGACCATTCCCAAACCTTCTTCCTTCTGAAATTCGCCCTGTAAATTCGTCAATTATCATTATTTTTCTATCCTTTACTATGTAATCAACATCTTTTTTAAAAAGCTTTTCCGCCCTTAGAGCTTGATTAATGAAGTGGATTATTTTCCCATTTCTAAAGTATATTTCAGGTTTTGTGATGCTTTCTAAATAAGAAGTTTCGCCAAACAAGGTTTCTTCCTTACCAAGCAAGCCAATTTTTTTAAGCTCTTCTTCAATTCTCGTGTAACCTTCTTCCGTTAAGTATGCTGTTTTTTGCTTTTCGTCAATTTCGTAGTCTCCTTCCTGCAATTTTGAAATGATAAATGTTGCCTCGTTGTAAAATTCAAAGTGATTTTCTGCTTCCCCTGAAATTATTAAAGGTGTTCTTGCTTCGTCAATTAAAATGCTGTCTATTTCGTCTATAATTGCAAAAGTTAGTTCGTGAGGAATAAGTTGCATATCTGCGAATTGAATTCTCATGTTGTCTCTTAAATAATCAAATCCTAATTCGTTATTTGTTGTGTAAGTTACATCATTTCCATAAATTGTTTTTCTATTTTGAATTGGCACTTCGGAAGTAATAAACCCACTTTTAATTCCAAGCAAATCATAAAGAGGTTTTAATGTTGTTGCATCCCTTTTTGCAAGGTAGTCATTTGCTGTTACAACATGAACTTTGCCTTTCAATGAATTTAGGTAGACAGGCAGGGAAGCGACAAGAGTTTTGCCTTCTCCCGTTTTCATTTCGGCTATCATGCCTTCATTTAAGACAATTCCCCCAATAAGCTGGACATCAAAATGCCTTAATCCAAGGCTACGCACAGAGGCTTCCCTTACTAATGCAAATGTTTCTGGTAGTAAATCTTTCAAAGTTTCCCCCTTTTCAAAACGTGCTTTAAATTCAATTCTTTTGCTTGTTATTTCTTCGCTAGTTAAGTTTTTGAATGTTTCTTCAAGTGAGTTAATTTTTTCAACAATTGCCCCATAGGACTTAACTTTTCTTTCATTTCTAGTGCCAAAAACTTTAGAAAGCATATTAAAGATAACCATATTTTTATTAAAATAGAATAGAATATTATTCTTAAAAAATTCATTAAATGTCAATATAAATTTTACTATTTAAATTTTACTATTTTCAATATGCACTTGACAAATCAAAAAAGACCTGTATTATTTATTTACTAATGTTTTGGTAGCTCAGTTGGATAGAGCGGTAGATTCCTAATCTGCAGGTCACAGGTTCGAATCCTGTCCAGAACACTTAAAAAATTACCTACACTTAAACTTGGAAATGTGTCTAGAGGCGGAATCGAACCGCCGACACAAGGCTTTTCAGGCCTTTGCTCTACCGACTGAGCTATCT
>CAZFPN010000057.1:0-6009 GCA_964521015.1 uncultured Rickettsiales bacterium
CTCATTTCCAATTATAACAGGCGTGATTGGGGTTTGAGTTTTGCCAATGTTGAAGCCTTCATCCTTTAATATTGTTTGAAAGAAATCAGTATTTTCCCAAAGTTTTTTTGTGAATTCGTTGCTTTCTTCAAGCATCGTAATGCCTTCAATCGCACTTGCAACGGAAGCAGGAGGCAGGGCGGTGCTAAAAAGAATTGGTCTTGCCCTGTGATTTAGCCATTGATATGCAAATTTAGAGCCAGCAACATAGCCACCAATTGAGCCAATTGCCTTTGAAAGTGTTCCGATAATAAAATCAACTTTGCCGTGAAGGTTGAAGTGGTCAATTGTGCCTCTTCCATTTTTTCCAAGCACACCAGAGCCGTGGGCATCGTCAACATAAATAAAGCATTCATATCTGTTTGCAAGTTCAACAATTTGCGGAAGTGGAGCAATGTTTCCGTCCATACTAAAAACTCCGTCTGTGATGATGAATGTGTTTTTATAAGATTTTCTGTGTTCTTTTAGCATTTCTTCCAAGTGTCCCACATCGCAAGAGCGGTAGACCTTTTTCGTGCTTTTACTAAGTCTTTTTCGTCCGTTATTGCTTGAATTACCCCAATATTGCAGTTCAAACCAGATTGAAAGTGATGAGCCATTTCTTCGTGCTTGAATTTTGCGATTTTTTCATCAAGCATTTCGTGTAAAATCGTATTTCCGTTAATAGTTCTTACTGCGCCTGCTCCAACCCCGAATTTTTCAATCGCTTCAATCGCTTTTGCTTTAAGGCGCGGATGGTTTGAAAAGCCCAAGTAATTATTTGAACAGAAATTGATAACTTCCTTTCCATTCACTATTTGCACCGCTTGATTTGCAGTTTCCGAGATGTTTAATTTCCTAAACACTCCAGCGGTTTTTAGGTCTTGAATTTTGCTTTCAAAAATGTCTTGTTTCATATTATTCATTTGTGTTTAGAAATTTTTTTGTCTATTTTTTCAAGCATCATAATAATTGAGCTGTCTCCAGTCACATTCACTGCGGTTGCAAAGCTATCATTTGCGATTCCAAGTGTGAACATCGCTTCAGCAACAACAGGAGGAAAGCCAAGAAAAGATGTCAAAAGCGGTTTTGTTGCAACAGGTTCGCCCCCTGGAATGCCTGGAGCGGCAAGTAAAATCGTTGCAATTAGGAAGATGTAAGGGATTAAAATCGCATTAGAAATGGCATTTCCTGTGAAAATATAATAAATCGCAATTGCCCCAAAAATTTGTGTTATCATAGACCCTAAAAGGTGAATTGTGGCAAGAAGAGGGACGGCAAATTCCGCAATTTCCTTTGAAATTCCAACATCTTTAGCAGCTTCAAGACTGACAGGAATTGTGGCTTTAGAGCTTTGAGTTCCAAGTGCGACAAAGTAAGAAAGAATATACGATTTTACAACCTTTATAAAGCTTTTTTTACACACAATGCAGGCGATAAAAATGTAAATGAAGTTTAGCAAATTTGAAATAATGAAAATCGCTAAAATGACCCCTCCAAAGCCTTTAATACTTGAGATGAAGTCCCCACTTGAGGAAAGTTTTGTGAAAATGCAAAAAATGTAAAGTGGCAAAATCGGAATTAAGAATTTATCAAGCACAAGATAGACACACTTTTCTGCCTCTTTCACGACTTCAAGGATGGAACGAGACTTAATGTAAGCACAAGAAAGTCCAAAGGTAAATGCTAGGACTATCGCCCCAACGACATCAATAAAAGGGCTTAATAGTTTTGGAAGAAAGCCGTCATAACCACTTCCGCTTAACGACCCAGCCTTTAAAACGAGTGTTGAAAAAAAAGATTCTATCATCACATTTCCAATAAAAAGACTGATAAAGCCAGCCAAAACCATTGAAGTATAGCACATTCCAATCGCAAAAAGCAAAAGTTTGGAAGCCTTCTGTCCAAGTTCAATAATTCCCGGCAAAACAAGAATAAGCACGACCAAAGGCACAAAAAACGAGATAAACTGCGAAAATAAATCACTTCCTGTTATCAACAGCCTAAGTATGAAAATTCCAAAGTCGGTTTTCGTAAGAACTTGCCCTGCGAAAAAACCACACAATATTGCAAAAATAATTTTGAATATCAGCTTACTAGCACTTTTTTTAAGCATAAAATCATTTGATTGGTTGTTTTTTGTAAATCGTATTCTGGCTTAAACCCCCATTCTTCTTTCGCGGAGGTGCAGTCCATATTTAAAGGCCAACTATCGGCAATTTGTTGCAAAATAGGGTTCACTTTGTAAGAAATTTGGAAGTTAGGGAATGTTTTTTTGATCTCATTTGCGAAATCTTTTGGACAAGCACTCATCGCGGAAATATTAAAAGCATTTCTATGTTTTAGCTTTGTTCCATCGGCTTCTATCAAGGTTATTACGGCATTTATCGCATCTTCCATGTACATCATATCAAGGTATGAATCTTCTTTCAAAGGGCAGGTGAAAGGCTGGTTTAAAACGGCTTTATGGTAAATATCAACGGCATAATCTGTTGTTCCTCCCCCCGGAAGAGCGGTGTAGGAAATTAATCCTGGAAAACGCAGTCCTCTCGTATCAACCCCATATTTTGTGAAGTAATAATCGCAAAGCAATTCCCCTGCAACTTTGGTTATGCCATACATTGTGTTTGGTCTTTGAATTACATCTTGAGGAGTGTTTTTTCGTGGTGTCGTAAGCCCAAAACTCGCAATAGAGCTAGGTGTGAAAAAGCCAGCATTGACACTTCTTGCAATTTCAAGAGCATTGTAAAGACCGCCCATATTCAAATTCCAAGCCATCTGCGGATTGGCTTCACCACTAGCAGAAAGAAGCGATGCAAGATGGATTATATAATTTACTTTATACTTCTGCACGAGGCTTGAAAACCTTTGGAAATCAAGCACATTGAGTTCTTCAAAAATTCCATTGGAGCAGACCACACTTTTTTCGTCCCTGCGAATATCAGTTGAAATCACATTGGAAGAGCCATAAACCGACCTTAATTTTACAGTCAGTTCAGTTCCAACCAGACCCAAAGAGCCTGTTATTAGAATAATTTTCATACAAAGTTATAAAATTACAACTAATAAATGGTTAAATAAAATTATTTGTCAAGCATTTTTTTCAATTTTGATTAAATATTTTCAATCAAAAGTTTATTCAATCAAAAGCACGACTTATGTCAGCAATAGAAAGCCTTTCGTCTGTTGAGCGATTTAGCCTTGTCGAGCTGTAAGTTGGCAAGTTGAATGCGGATAAACTTGGGAAATTTGATATTTTATTGTAAGAAGGAGGCAAATCTGCAATGTTCAATTTGTAGCATAGAAAAATTTCGTTGATTGAATTAAGTTCTTCTTGAGTTAAATCGTTGAAATCTTTAATTGTAAGATTATGATGTTTAAAAAAATCATCCAATTCTTTTTTCTGTTCTTCGTTAATTTCTTGAAATTTTCCATTAAAATTTCTTACCAAATCAAGAAGGCTTTGCTTAGATTCTTCGGTCAAATTTATTACATAATCCTGAGGGTTTAGCGGTGTCGCATCTTCCCCTTCTACTGAAGCTCTGTTGCAAAATAAAGAATTGCAAAAGAATAAAGAAGAACATAAAGATATTCCACCAAGCGTATATGTGATTGACGGCATAATTCCAGCTATAAACCCAAGATTTGAAAAATAAAACATTCCAATGCCACTTGCTGAAAACAATAAAATCGTAGAAGATGCAGAAAAGCATAATGCGATATATTGAGATTTTCTATTCATATTAGAAATATTAAAGTTAAAGTTGAAAGACCTGTTCAAATTAGAACCTGCCCCTACATTCAAAGAGTTGAAGCTATTATTAATCATATGAAAAATATTAATGCGAAATGAATAAAGCATAAATTGTAAAAATCAACATATTTTTTAAAAAACTTGCAAAAAATAATTTTTTTAAAAAAATAGAAAAAAAACTTGCAAAATAAAAAATATTTGTCAAGATTAATTTAGTTAGATATTTTTTAGATATGTCAATTTTAATAAACAAAGATACAAAGGTTATCTGTCAAGGATTCACGGGGGCTCAAGGCACTTTTCACTCAGAACAAGCAATTGCATATGGCACAAAAATGGTTGGTGGTGTAACCCCAGGAAAAGGCGGAAGTATGCACTTAAATCTGCCTGTTTTTAATTCAGTTAGGGAGGCAAAAGCGGAAACAAAATGCGATGCTTCAGTGATTTATGTTCCACCTGCATTTGCGGCCGATTCAATTATGGAAGCAATTGAGGCGGAAATTCCTCTTGTTGTTTGCATTACAGAGGGCATTCCAGTGCTTGATATGATGAAAGTTAAATCAATGCTTGTTGGCAAAAAAACAAGACTTGTCGGCCCGAACTGTCCAGGTGTCATCACTCCTGAAGAATGTAAAATCGGGATTATGCCAGGACATATACATAGAAAAGGTAGTGTTGGAATCGTTTCAAAATCAGGAACATTAACATATGAAGCAGTTCATCAAACAACAAGTCTTGGAATGGGGCAATCAACCTGTGTTGGAATAGGTGGGGACCCTATCAATGGAACAAATTTCATAGATGTTCTTGAGATGTTCTTAAACGACCCTGCAACCTTATCAATCATTATGATTGGCGAAATTGGGGGAGATGCCGAAATCAGAGCATCGGAATTCCTAAAAAGCCATAAAATTAAAAAGCCAACCGTTGGTTTTATAGCAGGTGTTACTGCTCCCGCAGGAAAAAGAATGGGACATGCAGGTGCAATAGTTTCTGGTGCTGATGATAGTGCTGAAGCAAAAATGAAAGCAATGGAAAAAGCAGGAATTGCAGTCGCTCCAACCCCTTCTTCAATGGGTAAAACTTTGGCAGAAATTCTAAAGAAATAAATGAATTTAGATTTTTTGCTAAAAATTTGTAATGATAAAATCACTGCAAAAGGCGAAGGAGTCCAAATTTCGTTTTATGTTTTCTTTAAAAATAAAAATGATGACCCTGCATCTTTAATGAAAATGGCAAAATGGTGGATAGAAGAACACAAGCTAAACCACTTTGAAAAGGCTACAACAATCAAAGCACTTTTGCAATCTTCACAACCTTTCTAACATTTCAATTTCCTTATATCCATAGTTAAGTGTTATATTCCAGTTGATTTTGTAATAACTTGAAAATTTTAGCGAAATGCCATACATACTTTTTTCTAAAACTTCATCATTAAATATTTTAGTTGTTGAAGTGTAGCCACTTCCAAGATAAACTTTTATTTTTTTTAAGTCATAATTTGCAATAAAATAAGGTTTTAAAGTTTTAAATGGATATTCTTTTTGTTGTTGCAAGTGAATATCTCTAATATAATTTTGCGATAGCGACCTTTCAGCTTTTGTTATATTAAAAACTCCAATAAAAAAGACAAGAAAAAGCAACAAATACCCCATAAAATACCCTGTATTTAATAAAGTTTAAAATTGTTTTTAACATAAATCAAGTTGTTTTTTAAATTTTTTACAAGAAATTTTCGCTAAAAAATTTTACAAAATTAATTTTATCATAAAATTACAAAAAAAGCTTGACTTCGTGTTTTTTTTTATTTAACAATTGATATCTAAAATTTGTGCCCGTAGCTCAGCTGGATAGAGCAACAGCCTTCTAAGTTGTGGGTCAGTGGTTCGAATCCACTCGGGCACACCACAAACTCAAAAAAATTTATCAAACACTTTAAATGCAAGTAAAAGAGCAAAAACAATGCTAGAAACTCTTACCGTCATTCTTAATTCGAGCTCCTTTAAGTCCGATGCTAGGCTTTTTGTAGTAACTAAATCGCTTTGCAAATCTTTAATAATAGCAATTATCTCCTCCGCCTGCTCTCTACTTAAGCCTTTTTCTTCTAGCTTTTTCACCATCTCAAGGGTATCAAAAATCACTTCCATATGTAAAAAATAAATTTATGAGGCAAAGTAAAACAAAATTTTTCAAAAAGAAAGTTTTTTTTAATATCAAAAATTGAAAATTACAATAAT
>CAZFPN010000058.1:0-4968 GCA_964521015.1 uncultured Rickettsiales bacterium
CGTTTGCCACCGTTGTATTGCTACAACCGTTAGACTTGCATGTGTTAAGCACGCCACTAGCATTCACTCTGAACCAGGATCAAATTCTCATGTTTTGAAAATACAACCACCAAAAGGCGATTGCATAATGCTTTAAGCACAAGTGCCTAAAGCAAACATTACCAATCTTGGCTTTTCTTGCTATTTTAACTTCTTCACAACTTATCATTTTTGTAATAAGATTTATGTTTTAAACTTTTCCAAAAGTCAAGCATTATTTTACATTTTTTTTAAAAAAGTTTTTTTTCCTTGTAAATCAAGGGTTAAATAAGGGTTAAATTATCTTTTTTTTATCAATTATAGAAAAAAATATTTACATTTTGAAAAAAATTTTTCATAAAAATAGTAAATTTTAGAAAAAAATATGAAAAAAGAAAACTCGGTTGATGCAATTTTTTATAACATATCTGCCGAAGCGGAAGTTTTGGGGGGAATTTTGTTTGATAATAACTCTTTCAATTTAGTTGCTGACTTCCTTAAAAAACATCATTTCTATAGCGAAATTCATGCTCATATATACTCAAGCATAGAAAGTTTGATTAATCGTCAAAGGGTTGCAGAGCATATGACAGTTGCAAATAACCTTGCTGGAAACCAACTTTTTATTGAAACTGGGGGAATGAATTATTTGCTTGAAATCACAAAAAGATATGCTGAAAGCTCATTTTCCATTAATTTAACAGATAGAGCAAAGTTGATTGAGGGGCTTTATTTGGAAAGAAAGCTACTTGAAATTTTGCAAAATGCAAAAGACGATTTGGAAAAAAATAAAACAGAGGAAGCCAAAGATAAAGTTGAAAAGATAGAAAAGGCATTATTTGACTTAAGTGAAGAAGCGGAAAAGGAAAGAGCGGGCTTTACATCAATTAACACTTTGTTTGATTTTTCCATAAATCACATTAAAAAAGCAAGGGAAGCTGGTGGTTTTAAAGGTCTTCCTTCTGGGTTTATAGATTTAGATGGTCTTATTTCTGGCTTTCAAAAATCCGATTTGGTTATTGTGGCAGGCAGACCTTCAATGGGTAAAACATCCTTTGCCATCGGTGTTGCGATTAATGTTGCAAAATTCGTTCTGCAAAATATTAAGAAGAAGAAAGAAGAGGAGGGTGTTGTGGCGGTGTTTTCCCTTGAAATGTCATCGGAACAGCTTGCAACAAGAATTCTTTCGGTATTTTCGGGCATCAATTCAAGCCAACTTCTTTCGGGAGATGTCCAAAACGAACACATAAAAACATTGGTTGAAACGGCGGATGAATTTAAAAACCTACCAATTCAAATTGACGATACCCCTGCTATCACAATTTCTGCTTTAAGAACAAGAGCTAGAAGGTTAAAAAGACAGATTGGTCTTAAGATGATAATAGTGGACTATCTTCAACTTCTTCGCTCTTCTAAAGCAAAAACCGAAAATAGAGTGCAGGAAGTTTCCGAAATCACACAAGGCTTAAAGGCAATTGCAAAAGAACTTAATGTGCCTGTCATTGCTCTTTCTCAACTTTCTCGTAGTGTTGAATCAAGGGAAGATAAGCGTCCACAATTGCAAGACTTAAGGGAAAGTGGTTCAATAGAGCAAGATGCAGATATTGTTTTGTTCCTTTATCGTGAAGAATATTATCTTGAACGAACAAAACCGCAGGGAGATAATAGGGAAATTCTTGAAGCTTGGATAGCAAAATACGGCAAAAAAGCAATGGAAGTAACAAACAAGGCAGAAATCATCGTTGCAAAGCACAGGAATGGACCAGTGGGAGCAGTAACATTAAGGTTTGAAAAATCAACAACAAAATTTGATAACCTAAGCCTGAGGGAAAAAGAAGAATATAACAACAGCCCTTCAATTTCGGTTAATCAGTATGTTTCAAGCAACCCTGAAAATGTAAAGAAAATGGTGGAAGAAAGAAGTTGATTTATGCTTAAATTTTTAGCCAAAGTGATGATTTATTTTTATAAATTCGTCATAAGCCCCCTACTTCCAAATTCTTGCAGATTTCTTCCAACCTGCTCAACTTTTAGCCTTGAAGCAATTAAAAAACATGGCTTTTTCGCTGGTTGCCTTCTTACCTTAATAAGGCTTTTTTCTTGCCACCCATTTAGCAAAAAAGAAATGTACTACCCAGTGCCAGAAAAACTGCCAAAAATTTTAAACAGATTTTGTAAAAAAGATAAAAGCTAACACTTTTTCCATTTCAATGCTTTCATATGCTGCTTACACATTTCCCATAAGGCTTATAAAACACTTAAACACAATTCGAGACAATAATAAGCTTCCTCTCTTGCTTTGCAATTAAATGTTATCTCATCATTAATGCATTATTTACAGCTATCAAATTCTTAATTCTTCCATTTTCCATAGCTATCAACACAATAAGGTTCAATCGGTTTTCCACAATAAAAATAAGTTTTGAAGTTTAAATTAGTTCTTTTCAGGGTTATACAAAGGAAATCATTCTTCTAATTTTGCTAAATCCTTAATTGCATTTTTTGTCAACCTTTGCACAGTCCATTCTTCCATTCTTTTTGCACCCAAGTTTAAATAAAAATCATTCGCTTTTTTGTTCCAATCAAGACACCACCAATCTATTCTTTCTATATCATTTTCCATTGCATAATTTGCAAGAAATACAAAGATGCTTTTACCATATCCCTTTCCCCTGTATTCTGGTTTTATGTATAAATCTTCCAAATAAAGTCCTGCTTTGCCTAAAAAAGTTGAAAAATTGAAGAAAAACAATGCAAACCCAACTTCTTTTTCACCTTCCATTACAAAAATCACTTTTGCATTTTCTTTGTCAAAAATTTGCTCTTCCAAAAGTTCCTTTGTCGCAACAACTTCGTTTAAAAGATTTTCGTATTCGGCAAGCTCTTTAATAAATTGCAGAATTAAACCAACATCTTCCCTTTTCGCCCATCTAAAATTCATAAAAAATAATTCATAAGAAATATTGAAGAATGTTTTGGTGCTTTGCAAGTGTTTTATTAAAAACTTGACAAAATAAATAATTAGTATTAAAAAACTTAAGCTTGCTTGTGTGATTTATATATGTTAGTTTTTATTACAATAATATTTTCTATTTTCGTAGCAGGGGCGGAAGTTGACATAGCCATCCCCAGTTTTCCTGAAATTAGAGCTTATTTTGATGTTTCCCCTTTTATGGTGGAACTTGTTTTAGGTATAAACCTTTTAGCTCACTGCATCGCTGCCCTTTATTGCGGAAATTTAGGCGATAAATATGGTAAAAAAAGAGTTATAAATTACGGATTTTCCATTTTTGCAATTGGAAGCTTAATCTGTGCCACCGCCACATCCTTTCCTATCTTGCTTTTTGGAAGGGTTTTACAAGGAATTGGTGTCGCTCCCGGAATGGTTTTAAGCTTTATAATCGCAATAGAGCAATACGAAAAAGCAAAACAAGAAAAGGTGATGGGGCTTTTAAACGGCTTTTCCACACTTTCCGTTTCCATCGCCCCCACTCTTGGAAGTTATGTCAGTTATTACTTCACTTGGCATGGAAATTTTTGGCTACTTTTTATTTTAGGTTTGGTCTGCCTTTTTTTCTTTCAACTTTTCGTTCCTGACGATAAAAAGCATAACTCAAATGTGGAAATTGGAATAATGCAATATTTCGCTTTGTTAAAAAACAAAATGGTGTTTTTGTATGTTACAACACTTTGCCTTTGCATTGGTGCTTATTACACTTTTGTCGGTCTTGCACCCATACTTTATATGGAAGGTCTTGGAGTGACCTTAAAGCACTTTGGGTTTTATCAAGGAGCATTAACATTGACTTTTGGCATTTTTAGTATTGCAAGTGGTTTTGTTGTTGAAAAATTAGGCAAAAGGCTCAGCATTCTTTTAAGCTTTGTTTTAATTTTAGGCTTTATATTCATCAACACAACAATTGCCGTTTCAAATATTAGGGAGCCAATAATCATCACCTTAACATTACTTTTGCTTTCAATTGGCTTTGTAATTCCTTGCAATATTATGTTTGTTTTAGCTCTTGAGATAATTCCAGAAGCAAAGGGGAGAGTTTCTGCCCTTATTTCAACAATAAAATGGATTTTTGCGATTATCGGTGTGCAAGGTGCAAGTTATTTTTACAACCATACCTACTTTCATTTAGGAATGTTCACAAGTGGCTTTGTTTTTTTAGCCATAATACTTTTTATTAAACTTTGGAAGACAGATGGAAATCTTAGAAAAAACTTTGGCTTTAAATAGGATAGAGCAGGAATTTTGGACTGGAAAACAGAGACAATCTAATTCCCTACACGAAATTTCTTATAGAGCCTGTTTTAAAGCAGAACTTCCAAATTACTTCATTTCTAAATATTCAAAAGAAGGTGAGCTAGTCTACGACCCATTTTCAGGAAGGGGGACAACGGGAATAGAAACCGCATTACTTGGAAGAATACCGATTTTTAACGACATTAACCCACTTTCAAGAATTATATCAGAGCCACGAATTAACCTGATAAACAAAGAAGAATTAAGCCAAAGAATTGAATTTATTCTAAAAACAACTCCCCTCATTAAAAGCGAAATAGATTTAACAATGTTCTTTCATAAAGAAACATTAAATGAAATTTTAAAAGTCAAAACATATTTTAGCCAAAAAGAAAGCCTTGATATGGTTGATAAATGGGTTAGAATGCTTGTTTTAAACAGACTGACTGGGCATTCAAGCGGTTTTCTTTCGGTTTTTACCTTGCCACCAAATCAAGCCATAAGTCCAGAAAGGCAAGTGAAAGTTAATGAAAAATATGGAAGTGCCTTTGAGTATAGGTCTTTACTTAATGTCTGTTTAAAGAAATTTCAATCACTGACAAGTGAAATCAACTTATTTGAAAGGGAAAACCTTTTTAATGCTTCACAAAATGCAATTTTTTTAAATAAAGATGCCACAAAAACACAGGAATTGCAAGACG
>CAZFPN010000058.1:4981-5956 GCA_964521015.1 uncultured Rickettsiales bacterium
TTGATTTAATCATCACTTCCCCTCCTTTTTTAGATGTAATTAATTACAAGCAAGATAACTGGATGAGAATGTGGTTTTGTTCCATAAATGCGGACGAAGTGGAAATTTCTCATCTTAAAAATTTAGAAGACTGGAAAAGTAAAATGGAAAAAGTTTTAATTGAACTAAAAAGAATTTTAAAGCCAAACAGACACATTGCATTTGAAGTTGGAGAGGTGAAAAATGGCAAAATCAAGCTTGAAGAAGAAATGCTTTCAATTTGTCAAAACCTCAATTTTAAAGAAATTCAAATTTTAATTAACAGGCAGGAATTTTCAAAAACTGCAAATATCTGGGGGGTGAAAAACAACGAAAAAGGGACAAATTCAAACAGAATTTTATTGATACAAAAATGACACAAGAAAATTACATTAAAGCATTGGAAAATTGCATATCGCAGATGATAAAGCCTTTAAATGGCATACCTTTCAATTTAATCATAAAATCTATAACAGGAATGGAAGTTGAATTTTTTGATGAAAAAAATCAGTCTCATATCAATGCATTGAAAGTTCTAAAGGAAGTAGGTTTTGAAATGATTGGGAAAAAAATTAAGTCAAAGCGAGTAAATGAAGTTGGAAACAAGATAGAACCAATCGTAAAAGATTTATTTAAAGCAAAAAATATTAAAGCCGATATACCTGAGAATAATAAAAAGAGAAAACAATCTGCTGGATACCCCGATATAGAATTTACATTAGAAGAAAAAAGTTATTATCTTGAATGCAAAACATTCAACAAAGCAAACATTAACGATTCATTTAGAACATTTTATCTATCGCCATCAGAAAATTTCAAAGTTACGAAAAAGGCAGTACACTTTTTAATATCTTTTGAGATAGTTAAATTTGAAAATGAATTTGAAGTCAAAAACTTTAAAATTGTATCTCTAAATTCTATGTTATGCGACTTAAAAAGCGCATTCAATGCAAGCAA
>CAZFPN010000059.1:0-5899 GCA_964521015.1 uncultured Rickettsiales bacterium
CATTGAAGATGTTAAATAAAGAAAAAAATTATTAATGGGCTTTGGGCATAGAGTCTACAAAAATTATGACCCTCGTGCATCGGTTTTGAAATCTTCCTGCGATGAAATTCTTTCCGCTCTTGGGGCTTCAAAAGAAGGGGAAATCCTTGCTGTTGCCAAAGAATTAGAGCAAATCGCATTAAAAGATGAATACTTCGTAAGCAGAAAGCTTTTCCCAAATGTTGATTTTTACTCAGGAATTATCTACAAAGCGCTTGGAATGCAAAGTTCTTTCTTCACAGTAATTTTTGGAATGGCAAGAAGTGCTGGCTGGGCTTCGCAAATCAAGGAATCTATGCTTGACGAAGGCAAGAAAATCTCGCGTCCGCGTCAGGTTTATGTTGGCAAAACAGACGGAAAAATATAATTTTTTTTGCTTGACAACTAAAAATTTAGGCTTTAGACCTAATTTATTTTTGTGATATGTTAGAATTAAAATTCCCAGATGGAAGTGTGAAACAATTTCCAAAAGGCATTACAGGGCTTGAAGTTGCAGGAAAAATCGCAATGAGCCTTGAAAAGCTTGGTGCCTGTGTGAAAATAAACGGAAAAATGCAAGATGTCTACCTTCCTTTGAACGAAGGGGGGGAATTTGAAATCATAACCGAAAAAAGCCCCGATTTTATTGACCTTTTAAGGCACGATACCGCACATGTTTTGGCACAAGCAATTAAGGAACTTTACCCGAAGGCGCAAATCGTGATTGGTCCGAACATTGAAAACGGATTTTATTACGATGTCGCAAGGGAAGAGCCATTTACAACGAAGGATTTGGACTCTTTGGAAGTAAAAATGAGGGAAATTATCTCTCGCAAAACTCCCATCAAAAGAGGTGTGGCAGAGGGAAAAGGCGATTGAATTTTTCAAATCAATAGGCGAATTTTACAAAGCGGAAATAATCAATGATATACCAGAAGGCGAAGAAGTCAGCCTTTATCGTCAGGGCGATTTCCTTGATTTATGCAGGGGGCCGCATGCGCCTCACACGGGCTTTGTCAAGCACTTTAAACTGATGAAAGTTGCAGGTTCTTACTTCAAGGGAGACCCTTCCAAAGGCAACCTTCAGCGAATTTATGGCACATCTTTCCCAACAAAAGAAGGGCTTGAAGCATACTTAATGATGATTGAAGAAGCCGAAAAGCGCGACCACCGAAAACTTGGCACCGAACTTGACCTTTTCCATATTTCTGAAATGGCAATTGGCTCAATTTTTTGGCACCCAAAAGGTTGGCACATTTTCCTTAAATTGCAGGACTACATGCGCGAAAAATTCAATAAATATGGGTATAAAGAAGTCAAAACCCCCATTATTTTAAACAGGGAACTTTGGGAAAAATCAGGACATTGGGAAAAATTCCAAGAAAACATGTTCCTTTCCGAAAGCGAAAAACACACTTTTGCCATAAAACCGATGAACTGCCCAGCTCACATTGAAATTTTCAAGCAAGGGTTGAAATCTTACAAAGAATTGCCGATTAGAATGGCGGAATTTGGGTCTTGCCACAGGAACGAAAGCTCGGGTTCGCTTCACGGAACAATGCGAGTGCGAGGCTTCACGAAGGATGATGCCCATATTTTCTGCACCGAATCGCAAATTACTCAAGAAACGATTGATTTTTGCAACTTTTTGATGGAAGTTTATCAAGATTTTGGCTTTAAAAACATCAAAATAAAATTCTCCGATAGACCAGAAAAAAGAGCAGGTACGGATGAAACATGGGAAAAGGCAGAAACTTCGCTTAAAAATGCCATCACAAAGGCGGGCTATTCTTACATTTTAAACAAAGGCGAAGGGGCATTTTACGGCCCTAAACTTGAATTTGTTTTGACTGATGCACTAGGAAGGGACTGGCAATGCGGAACTTTACAGGTAGATTTCGTGCTTCCTGAAAGGCTTGATGCCACTTACATCAACGAAAATGGCGAAAAAGTTCGTCCCGTGATTTTGCACCGTGCGATTTTTGGCAGTTTTGAACGCTTCATTGGTATTTTGATTGAAAACTATGCAGGAAAGTTCCCTCTTTGGCTTGCTCCAATTCAAGGAATTGTCTGTGGAATTACGAACAATCAAGACGATCATGCAAGCGAAATTGCCCTTGAACTTAAGTCTTCTGGTTTTTTGTTTGACACCGACCTTGAAAGTGAAAAAGTTAACTATAAAATTCGTAAATATTCACTGCAAAAAATCCCTTTTATATTGATTGTGGGCGAAGAAGAGCGAAAAAACCGCACAATTTCAATAAGAAGGCTTGGCAGTTTGGAAACGGAAACGATGACATTGCAAGAATTTAAGTCGCATATTAGTGGAATTATTCAATCTAAAATTTAATGTTATTCAAGTATAAGTTGTTTTCTTCTTTCTTAATTTCCTTGATAATGTCAACGATTATGTCGTTCATCATCGTTTCCACGGCTCTTGGGTTTCAAGAAAATTTCCTAAATATGTGGCTCAATACTGGGTTTCGTGGCTTTTGTATCGCATTTCCTGCCGTTTTTCTTGTGATGCCACTTGCAAACAAAATGGCGGACTTTATAATGTTGATTTTTAAGGAAAAAACCGCTCTCAAGCGAAGGGTTGTTTTTGCCTTTTCTTTGCCGTTTTTTATGTGTTTTATTATGGCAAACTTTGGCACGCTTTATACAATAGGCTTTACGCACGAATATTTCTCTTATTTTACGAAAATTTATGTTAATGAGTTGATTGTTTCTTTTCCTTTGGCATTTTTTATACCTCCTTTTGTGTTTAAAGTTGTCAGGAAAATCTTAGGTTAAAGGCTTGTATAACCAAATTCTTTGAATTTTATATCTCTTGCATTCTCAATAGAAAGAAGTTTTTCTTTCTTTATAAATCCGATTTTTACAACTTCAGGGTGGTGAATTTCTTCCTTTGAGGTGAAGATTATTTCGTAATCATCTCCAAAAGTCATCATTTTTTGTGCGAATTTTTCTTGTATAAGTGGAATTTTTAAAAAATCAATTTGTGCTCCTAGATTTGAAGTAAAAAGAAGGGTGAGTAAATCTTTCATGAATCCGTCAGAAATATCAATACTGGCATTAATGTTGTGTTTTTGGCAAATTTCCTGCATCAATGCGAGCTTTGGAAGTGGCTTTTCGTAAAAATCTATGAACTTTTCGTTGCCCAAAAAACCAAGATATGCCCTGCCAATTTTACCTGTAATATAAATAAAATCGCCCTCTTTTGCCCCATCTCTATGGGGAATTTTGCCTTCCGATTTTGCAAACACACTGACATTCGCACTGAAATTTTGGTTGAGAGAATTTGCAACATCCCCACCTATCAAAGGAATACCGAAAACCCTTGTGCCTTCAAAGAATTTTGCAAGAAAACCCTCGTTTGTGGCTTGCGTTTTGAAGATTGAAAGCATAAAAGCCTTTGGAAAGCCACCTTTTGAGGCAACATCGGAAAGTGCTCTTGCTAAAAGTTTGTGCCCCATTTTTTCTGGGGAAGTGCCGATTTTGCAGTGAATTCCTTCGCACAGGCTATCTGTTTTACAAATCATACCCTCTAAAAGTGCGACATCATCGGTCAAATTTCTTGCGAAAGGACTACCCAAAGTAAGAGGTAAAGCGAATTTTTCAACGAATTGTTGTTCTTTATTTTTCGTAATGTTGAAATGAAGCATCTTTGATTAAAAAGTCCACGATTTTTTCAAACGAAATCCCTTGTTGTAAAGCCATTTTCGGCACTAGCGATGTTTCTGTAAAGCCGGGATGAGTGTTGATTTCAAGAAAGCGAAATTCTTCCCCTTTTATAAGGAAATCTGCTCTTGAAACCCCTTTCGCACCAATGGTTTTGTGCAGTTTTAGTGTTAATTCTTGCATTTTTTCAAGTAAATTTTTGCTAATTCGTGGTGGGCAAAAATATTCGGTCTTCCCTTTTGTATATTTCGCTGTATAGTTGTAAAAACCTTCTAAAGGGCGAATTTCCACACCCCCAATTGCCTTTTCCCCCATAATTCCGATGGTCGCATCAAATCCATCAAAAAATTCTTCAACGATGAAAAAACCGCCAATGGAAGCGACAATTTGCTTTTGTTCTTCGTTTAACGAGCCTCCTTCCAACTTAAAACAACCTAAAGTTGAACCTTCCTCCAATGGTTTAACAAAAGAAGTGCCGAAGTTGATAAATTCGCCTTTCAAAATTTGCTCGGAAGAATATATTTCGGACTTCAAAATTGGCACACCGATATTCTTTGCAATTTGCTTCGTCAACTGCTTATTCATTGCGATAATGCTTGCCTTTCGCCCTGAATGTGTGTATGGAATTTTCAAAAAATCAAGCAGTAAGGGAAGGCAACCATCTTCCCCGAAAGTTCCATGCATTGCATTAAATACAACATTTGGTTTGATTTTTACAATTTTTTCAAGAAAATTTCCATCAAAATTAAGCTCACAAAAATCGTATCCAAGCTTTTCAATAGCCCTTAAAATTGCACGACTTGAACTGAAAGATACATCTTTTTCGCCTCCGTTTCCGCCAAAAACAACACAGATTTTCATACTTTTATTTTAAATTGTGGCTTTTCCCCTTGATTAACAAAATCAGCACCACGAATTATGATGAATTTAAGCTGTTTGAAATCGCCTTTCACCCAAATTCCGTCTTGCTTTGTCTGTAAAATTTCAACTGGAATGGCTAAAACTTCGCCCTCTTCCTTAAGCCCTTTGATGACAAGTCTGTTTTCAGCTGTAATTGAAAGTGCGGAAGTTGGCAGGAAAACACCTTTCGCTTTTTCGGTTTGTATAGAAATTTTCACGACTTCTCCGTGGAACAAAGCCCCATTTGAGGCATTGATTTTGATTTTGACATCAAAAGTGTTACTCGTTTTATCTGATGCACTTGAAACGAAATAAACTTTGCCTTCAAAAATGCTTTCCCCTAGCTCTATTTTAGCGGTTTGTCCTGCCTTTACAAGCCTTGCCTCGCCTGCTGAAATTCGCAAAATTGCATCTATTTTTGAGTTTGATATGGCGGAAAAAAGCTTTGTGTTGCTTGCAAAGACTAAATCTCCCGCAAAAACATTGATGACATCAAGCTTTCCTTCAATTGGCGAAGGCACTAAAACCCCGTTTAACAGCTCAATAACTGGCTCCCCAGCTTTCACAGCACTGCCTTCCGCCTTTTTCACCTTCACGACATTGGAATTTAGCTGTGAATAAACGGCGACTTGCCCTCTATCAACCACGCCATAGCCAGAAACGAGCTTATAAGTATCTTCTTCTTTTGTGGAAACGACAAGCAAATCCGCCTTTCCCCCGCCTGATTTTACGGAATTATCGGAGGGCTGTTTTTTGAACAAAACACCGCTTAAAATCCATATTAAAATGGCTAAAAAAACGGCGAGAGAAATTTTTATTTTAAAATCTAAATTTTTTAACATATTAACAAAATTAGCCACCACCAACGAATGTTATTGCTTCAACTTTCATGCCATTTTGCAAGATAAAACCTGCATAATTTGACCGCGAAACGACTTCAAAATCAACTTCCACGGCAAACTTCCCTTCGGGCAATTTTTCTTTGAGAAAATCTTCAAGGGTCGTGTTTTCGTTGATTTTAAAAGGCATTCCATTAAAAAAAATCTCTATCATTTCTTTGGTAAATTGATTTTAATATGCAGTTCGTCAAGCTGTTTTTGAGTCACGACTGAAGGCGCATTCATGAGTAAATCTTCCGCCTTTCCTGTGAGTGGGAAAGCGATGACATCCCTGATTGAATCTGTGCCTGCTAAAAGCATCACCATTCTATCAATTCCGGGGGCAAACCCGCCGTGTGGGGGCACCCCGTAGCTGAAGGCCTTCACCATTCCTGCGAATTTTTCGTCCACTTCTGCTTTTG
>CAZFPN010000060.1:0-5749 GCA_964521015.1 uncultured Rickettsiales bacterium
AAGCATTTCCTCTGCAATACGCTTCAATCGTGCTTCAGTATAACGCATCGCCGCTGGGTCGTCTTTATCAATAGAGCCAAAGTTACCCTGACCATCAATCAATGGCACTCCAAGGCTGAAATCTTGAGCCATTCTCACAAGGCTATCGTAAATTGCGGCATCTCCATGTGGGTGGTATTTCGCCATTACATCACCGACTATACGAGCGGACTTTTTAAAAGGTTTATTATAATCAAAACCATTTTCAAACATAGAATAAAGTATTCTTCTGTGGACTGGTTTTAAGCCGTCTCTAACATCTGGTAAAGCACGAGAAACGATGACACTCATTGCATACTCAAGGTATGACTTCTTCATTTCTTCCACGATTGAGGTGTTTTGCAGGTTTTTATCTTGTTCTATTTCTATTAATGACATTGTTTTAAAAAATAATAAAGATATGATAATATATGAAGTTTTAATTTCAAGCTTTTTTTAAAAATTATGCAAAATAAGAAAATCGTTGATATTTTTTAATCTATGAATGTTTTAGAAAGCATTTTTCTCAAGCCTTTTTGAAAATGTTTTTTTAAAATGATAAAATAAAAACTTGCTTTTAATAAAATTGCTCTTATAATATTTCAAATGAATTTATTATGAAGATTATCTATGTTTAATATAATAACACAAGAAATGGAATTTGCAGGCAAGAAGTTAGTTTTGGAATATGGAAAACTAGCAAGACAAGCAGATTCCGCAGTTATGATTTCTTACGGAAAAACGAAAATTTTATGTACTGTTGTTTATCAAAAAGGTGCCGAAGTGGTGAATGACTTCTTCCCTTTGACCGTGGCTTATATGGAAAGATACCATGCTGTTGGTAAAATTCCAGGGGGATTTATAAAAAGGGAAACAAAACCGGGAGAAGGGGAAATTTTGATTTCAAGGCTTATAGATAGAACAATCCGCCCTTTGTTTGACGAAAACTTCCTAAATGAAGTTCAAGTTGCTTGCACGGTGTTTTCTTACGAGCCAGACACAACCCCTGAATTTATTGCACTTTTAGGCTCTGTTGCAACACTTAGAACAACTCAAATCCCTTTTTACGAAACAGTTGTTGGTGTTAAAGTGGGGTATTTAAACGGAGAGTTCGTTGCTAACCCTTCTGCAAGTTTTTTGAAGAAGTCTAAACTTGATATGTTCGTTTCTTCCACAAAAAAATCTGTTTTAATGGTTGAAAGTGAGGCTATTGAATTAAACGAAGAAGAAATGATGAAAGGAATTGAATTTGCAATGGAGCAAAACTCAAAACTGATTGACTTCATTGATGAATTCGCAGGAAAAGTGAACGGATTTAAAGGGCTTAACCCAATTGAAATGCCTGCTTACGAAGTTTCTGCAATTGAAGAAAAGATGTCCCAACATTTTGAAGAAAAGATTTCAAACGCCTTTGAAATTAGCGGTAAAAAAGAAAGAAGAGAAGAGCTTGATTTAATTAAAGCCGAAATTAAAACAATGTTTTTAAACGAAAGTTCCGAGCCAAAAGAAGTGAAGAAAGTTGAAAAAATCTTCAAAGATTTGGAAAAGAAAATCGTAAGAAAGAAAATCGTTTTTGAAAACAAAAGAATTGACGGAAGAACAAAAACCGATATTCGCCCAATTTTAGCAGAAGTTTCGCCTCTTCCTGTTGCTCATGGGTCTGCACTTTTCACAAGGGGGGAAACTCAAGCTTTGGTTTCAATTACTTTAGGTAATGAAAAAGATGAACAGATGATGGACACAATGGCTAATGGTCTTGAATATGAAAGATTTTCACTGCATTATAACTTCCCTGGTTTTTCTGTTGGTGAAGTGGCAAGATTTGGTGCCCCAGGCAGAAGAGAAATAGGTCATGGAAACCTTGCTAAAAAGGCACTTCGCCCAATGCTTCCTTCCAAAGACGAATACCCTTTTGCAATTCGTGCAGTTTCTGATATACTAGAAAGCAATGGTTCTTCTTCGATGGCAACTGTTTGCGGTGTTTCTTTAGGTCTTCATTCGGCAAAAGTTCCTATGAAAAAGCTAGTTTCGGGAATTGCGATGGGGCTTGTTAAAGAAGGGGAAAATTTTGCTGTTTTGTCTGATATATTAGGCGATGAAGATGCTTTAGGAGATATGGATTTCAAAGTAGCAGGAACTGAAGATGGCATTACTGCTCTTCAAATGGATATTAAAATTCGTGGAATTACACCCGCGATTTTAAGGGAGGCAATAGAGCAAGCAAAAGCTGGAAGAAAGCACATTATGGAAAAAATGAAAGAAGGAATTGCGATTGAGCCAAAAACTGAGTCAAAAATGACACCTAAGGTTAAGGTCATCACCGTTCCTGAAAATTCAATTAGATTGATAATCGGTCAAGGAGGCTCAACAATCAAAGATTTATGTGCTAGAACAGGTGCAAACATTGATATAGCAAAGCAAGGTGGTGTCGTTAAAGTTTCTGCTATGGAAACGGAAAGTGTTGACTTAGCAATTAAATTGATTGAAAGCATCGTGAACCCACCAAAAGAAGAAATTCCTCCTGTGGACGAAGGCACGATTTACGGCGGAATAGTTAAGAAAATTCTTGATGGATACATCCTTGTAAGGCTTGATAATGGAGCAAATGGAAGTGTTTATGGATACGATATTTCCTACAGCCGATTTGAACGCATTGAAGATGTCTTCCGTATAGGCGAAAAAGTGAAAGCGAAAGTTCTTTCTGTAAAAGAAAATGGAGAGGCAAAATTAAGTTTAAAATTCGTTGACCAAGAAACAGGGAAGGATATTTCCCACCTCTACAACAAAGAGAATAATGCTTAATTTATGTCCATTTTTGGTAAGATAAAAAAGATTTTTAAGAAAAAGTCTCTTCTTCCAGAAGAAATAATTACTCATTTTGAAGAATCGCTGATAGATGCTGATGCAAGCTTTAGTGTTGTTAGCTCAATCATCACACCTGAACTTTCAAAGTTAAAAACGGCAGAAGAAGTTAAAGCAAAAATATCTTCTTCAATGATTTCAATTTTACAACCAAAGGAAAGGTCTTTTGAAATTAAGCCAGATGGCAAGCCTTTTGTGATTTTTGTCGCAGGGGTGAATGGTGGGGGAAAAACAACAACAATAGGAAAGCTTTCCAATAAATTAGTTTTGGAAGGAAAAAAAGTTTTAGTTGGTGCATGTGACACCTTTCGTGCTATGGCAACAGAACAGCTTGATTTTTGGGTTAAAAAAGCTGGAGCAAGCATTGAAAAGCAATTAAAAGAAGGGGAAGACCCATCTGCTGTTTGTTACAGAAGCATGAAAAGAGCAATTGATGAAAATTTTGATGTTTTAATTATTGACACCTCAGGAAGACTTCAATCAAACAAAGCACTTATGGACGAATTAACAAAAATGCAGTCCGTTATTCGTAAAATTGAAAGTTCAAAACCAGATGTCAGCCTTCTTGTAATTGATGGAAGTGCAGGGCAAAATGCGATTTCTCAAGGAAAAGAATTTGCAAAATACATAAAACTTGATGGGCTTTGCATCACAAAACTTGATAGCTCTTCTAAAGGGGGGGCCTTACTTTCAATCGCAAAAGAGCTAGATATTGGAATTTACTTCGTTGGAATGGGTGAAAAAATTGAAGATTTAACAAATTTCAATGCGGTTAATTTCGTTAATAATATTTTTGAAGAATGACTATGATTACACTAAAAGGCAGAAATTGCAAAAGAATTTTATATAAAATCTCAGACGAGTGCATGATGGGAAGTGAAAGCCACGGATATGATGGTTCCGGTATGAGAGCGATTGCAAGCGATATTAAGGCCGTTTCAAATCTTGGTCTTGAAATTTGCCTTGTTGTTGGTGGGGGAAACATTTACAGAGGTGTCTACGGTGAAAAAATGGGAATGGATAGGTCAGTTGCAGATTATATGGGAATGATGGCAACGATAATGAATGCAATAGCCCTGCAAAACATTTTGGAACAAGAAGGTGTTGGAGCAAGAGTGCAATCAGCAATTCCAATTACAGCAGTGTGCGAGCCTTACATTAGAAGAAGGGCGGTGAGACATCTTGAAAAAGGCAGAGTCGTTATTTTCGCTGCAGGAACAGGAAATCCATTTTTCACAACAGACACAACGGCAACACTGAGAAGTCTTGAAATGAACTGCGATATAATGCTGAAAGGGACAAGTGTTGATGGTATTTATTCCGCAGACCCAAAAATTGAAAAGGAAGCGATTAGGTTTGATAGCATTTCTTACAAAGATTTAATTGAAAAAAACCTTAAAGTGATGGATATAACGGCTGTTTCAATGGCAAGAGATAGAAAAATGCCCATCATCGTTTTTTCAATAAAGCAAGAGGGTGCATTGCAAAAGTTAATTTCTGGGGAATCAAAATTTACAATTATAGAATAAACTTCAGTCTCACATTCTTGGAAGGGTAACACCTTTTTGTCCTTGATATTTGCCTTCTTTATCTTTGTATGAAGTTCGGCAAGGGCTTCCTTTTAAAAAGAGAAATTGACAAGCCCCCTCACCTGCATAAATTTTTGCTGGAAGTGGTGTAGTGTTTGAAAATTCAAGAGTAACATGCCCTTCCCATTCGGGTTCAAGCGGAGTTACATTTACGATAATTCCGCACCTTGCATATGTTGATTTTCCAACACAAATTACAAGAATATCACGAGGAATTTTAAATGTTTCAACCGTTCTTGCAAGTGCAAAACTATTTGGAGGGATGATGCATTCTTCACCAATTTTTGAGACAAAAGTTTGCTCGGAAAAATTTTTAGGGTCAACGATGGAAGAGTTTATATTTGTGAAAATCTTAAACTCACTTGCAACCCTTGCATCGTATCCATAAGAAGAAAGCCCGTAAGAGATTATCTTCCTATCTTCTATAAAACGAACTTGGTCTTTGCAAAAGGGTGAAATCATATTTTGCTCTTTTACAAGTTGTTCGATTTCAACATCATTAAGTATCGTCATTTTTTAATCAAAATTTTTATAAAGCATTGAAATATCGTCTAGTTCTTCAAGTTCTTCAGTTAACTTTTCAACCTTTTCCATTTGTTCTTGAGAAATTTCAATTTTGTTTCGTGGCCTAAAATCTTGCTCGGAAATTTCTGCCTCTCCAAACGTTTTCTCAAGAGCCGATTTAACGGCATTTAATTCTTTAAAATCGCATAAAACTTCAATTGCAGGGTGCAAAATTTCTTCATCTTCCTTTTCTTCAATAATGTGAGTTTCAACAACATCATTTGCACCACTTTCAATTGCTTTATCAAAGATTTTGTCAAAAAGACCTTCTTGTTTTTTGTATTTTACAACACCAACATTTTCAAAAAGAAAGTCAATGGCGGAACTTTCAGCAATTGAACCTGCATACCTATTAACCACCCCTCTCGTTTCGGAAGCAGAACGATTTTTGTTATCAGTTAATGCTTTTGCTAAAATAAAAATCCCACCAGAAAGCGAAATAAGGTAATAACATTCTTCGTAATTGCTTGCATTTGAATCGGAGCTTGAGGCTCTTTTTATTGCATCTTGAATTTTGTCATTTGGCATATTGCAGAGCCTTGCTTTTTGCCTTGCAAGACGAAGTTTAGGGTTAAATTTTTCATCTGCTCCCGAAAGTTTAACAGCAGTAAAAATTTCCCTTTGAATTTTTGTGAAAATTTTTGAACGCTTCGCATCTTGACCATTCTTCCTGTGTTTGATGGTTTTTGCATGGGAATGCCCTGCCATTTTCTTAA
>CAZFPN010000061.1:0-5565 GCA_964521015.1 uncultured Rickettsiales bacterium
CTGCCAAAGGGGGAATTAATGCCTCACTTTCGTCAGTTGCGGAAGATGACCCAGAATGGCATGTTTTTGATACTTTAAAATCGGCAAATGAAATGGCAGAGGAAGAAAGAGTGCGTTTTATGTGTCATCAAGCCCCAAAAGAGATTGATTTTTTGCAAGAAGTTGGAGTCAATTTTGACAAACTGCCAAACGGAAAAATAGACCAAAGAAGATATGGCGGTCAAAAAACTCATTTTGGGAAAGGTGATTTTGCTTTTAGAGCCTGTTTTTCATCTGATAGCACTGGCTTTGAGATAATGAAAAATCTTCACAACTTTGCTACATCGGAAGAAATTAAGATATACGATTTTCATTTTGCTTTTGATGTCAAGGAAAAAACTCTTTTGGCATTGAACCTAAAAACTGGTGAATTTTCTCGCTTTCATTTTCGCTTTCTTGTTTTTGCTGGAGGGGGGTTTTCTCAAAATTATTACACAAATTCTTCTTCAAATGCTTTAACGGGGGATTGCCACATTTTAGCGATGAAATTAGGGGGAAAATTGGAAGATGTTGAATTTGTGCAATTTCACCCAACTGGGCTTTTTGGCAAAGGCATTTTGATAAGCGAAGCGGTGAGGGCGGAAGGTGGAATTTTGCTTAACGAAAAAGGCGAAAGATTTATGCAAAAATATAGTCCCGACTTCCTTGAACTTGCACCGCGCGACATTATCGCAAGAGCAATTTTTAATGAAGGAAAAGGTGTGAAGCCTTGCTATTTAAGCCTTAAAAACATTCCTCAAGATGTAATTTTAACAAAATTAAAAGGCACAGTTCAAACAGCAAAGTTCTTTGCAGGGATTGATGTCTTTACGGAAGATATACCAGTTTTCCCAACCGCGCACTATAACATGGGGGGAATTAAGGTTGATTCTAATTATAAAATGAAAGAAGGGGTGTTTGCAATTGGGGAATGTGCGGGAGCAAGAATTCACGGAGCAAACAGGCTTGGTTGCAATTCTTTGCTTGAACTTTTCACTTCATCAACTCTTGTTTGCAGGCAGATAGTGAGTGATTTCCATAATCAAAATCAAATCACAAATGCAGAATTTGATATGAGCTTTTTAGATAGAAAAGAAAAAATCACTTTTGAAGAATTATTTGCAATTAAAACGAATGTTGCTAAAATTATGCAAGAAAAATGCGGAGTTTTGAGGGAAGAACAAAAAATGTCGCAAGGCATGGAAGAGCTAGAAGGCATTTTAAATATGCTGAATGCGAAGTCTCCCCTTATCAATGGCCTTGTTTTTAGCAATTCTTTTGTGCTTTATTTTGAAGTTATAAATTTGATAATTCTTTCAATAGAAACTTTAAAAATGGCTATCAATAGAAGGGAAAGCAGGGGGTCTCATTCGCGTCTTGATTTTCCTGAAACTTCAAAATTATTTACTAGAATTTAATTTTTCTTCTATTAATTTAACCATATTTCCTGTACCATAAAGTTTTGTGAAACTTCCAACACGCGGACCTTCATTTTGACCCAATAAAACTTGATAAATCCCACTAAACCAAACTTTCAGTTCAATTCCAAGGGTCATGCCGATTGAATAGACTTTGTTTTGAATTTCTTCCGCGGTTATATCTGTGTTATTTGATGATAAAAAATCTTTAAACTCAAGTAGACCCTTTTCTTCAACTTCGTTTGCTTTTCTAAAGGACTTGTGAGGTTTTATGAACTTTTCAAAATATTTAATTCCACATTCAAGCAGGTTTTGTAAAAATTTATTTCCCCCTTTTTTCAAATTAGGGTTATATTTACTTAAAAACCCCCATAGAATTTCGGTATTTTCGGCACTGGAAGCGGAAACAAGATGCAAAATCAAGCTAAAATCAATGCCTTCTAAATCTAAATTTGGAACTTTTCCAAAGTGTATGAAATGAGAAGGGTTTTCAAGTCTTTGCTCTAATGTTTGCAATGAATAAGATTTTGTGTATTTAATATATTCATCAACGTGCTTTGGAATGACATCAAAAAACAATCTTTTCGCTGTTTTTGGCTTTAAAAACATAAACAATTTCAAACTTTCTTGAGGGGCAAAAGAAAGCCATTCTTCAACTGAAATTCCATTACCTTTTGATTTTGAAATTTTTGCACCATCTTCCCCTAAAAAAAGCTCATAAACGAAATTAATTGGCCCTTCACCGCCTAAAATTTTGCAGATGGCTTGATAAATGGGAGCATTCGGAGCATGTTCCTTTCCAAAAATTTCATAGTCAACATCCAAAGCTTGCCACCTTGCACCAAAATCTACCTTCCATTGCAATTTGCATTTTCCGTTCGTCACTTCTGTTTCAACTTCTTCACCAAATTCGTTGACATAAATCACCGTCCCTCTTTCTTTATTAACCCCTTTAACACCTTCCGCTAAAACCTTTCCTGTTTTTGGGCAAATTGGCATTATTGGGCTGTAAGTTTCTTGCCTTTCTTCCCCTAAATTTTTAAGCATTAAGTCCATTATTTTTTCGTAATTTTGAACGACACCAAGCAGGGTTTCATTTAATTCGCCACTTTTGTATTTTTCAAGAGCGCTAATGAAAGTGTATTCAAATCCAAAACTATCAAGAAAAGCTCTAAGTCTTGCATTCATGTTCGCCCCAAAGCTTTCGTGAGTTCCAAAAGGGTCTGGCACACTTGTAAGAGGTTTGCCTAAATGCTGTTTGATAATTTCCTTGTTTGGAATGTTATCTGGAACCTTTCTAAGCCCATCTAAATCGTCAGAAAAGCAAATTAATTTCGTTGGAATTTTGCCTTCAGTAATTTCTTCAAAAGCGAATTTTACAAAGCAAGTTCTTACAACTTCCCCGAATGTTCCAATGTGGGGAAGCCCTGAAGGGCCGTATCCTGTTTCAAATAAAACATAGCCTTTCTTTGGTGTTTTCCCACCTATCTTTTTTAAAATTTTAATTGCCTCTTCAAAAGCCCAAGCCTTTGATTTTTGGTAAATATCTTGAATTTCCATAGTTTTAATCTCTTAGTTGTTTTGGTAAATGAAAAATTATATCTTCTTTAATGCCTTCTGCAAAAGTTACTTTCAAATTGGCAAAATTTTCTTGAAAAAAGGTAATTAGGCTTTCAATTAAATTTTCAGGGGCGGAAGCACCCGCTGTTATTGCGATTTTTTTGAGGGAAGATATTTTTTGCAAATCTAATTCTTTTGCCTCGTTGATAAGGAAAGATGGAATGTTTTTGGAAGTTCCAATATCTTTCAATCTGCTTGAATTAGAGCTATTCTGCGAGCCAACAACAATTAAGCCATCAACTTCGTGTTTAGATATAATTTCGTGAACGGCTTCCTGCCTGTTTTGTGTGGCATAACAAATATCGTTTTTTAAATTTTCCGCAATTTGGGGAAAGCGAAGTGTCAGTGCATGAATAATATCTTTTGTGTCATTAATGCTAAGGGTTGTTTGTGTGGCAACTGCAAGTTTTGCATCTTTAGGGAAGTTAAGCTTTGCAACATCTTCAACACTTTCAACTATAATTGCCTTTTTTGTTTTAAGCCTTCCTGCCGTACCTTCAATTTCTGGGTGATTTTTGTGCCCTATTAAAATGATTTCAAAGCCTTCTTCTTCGTAATGAATTACTTCTTTATGAACTTTTTTCACAAGAGGGCAGGTTGCATCAATTGAAATTAAATTAAACTTTTTTGCTTGATTTTCTATCCAATCAGAAACTCCGTGAGCGGAATAAATCACGACACTGCCTTCAGGAATGATTGAAAGGTCATCTGTGAATATAACTCCTTTTGCTTCAAGTGTTTTAATGACAATTTTATTGTGGACTATTTCATGTTTAACATAAAGAGGTGTGCCAAACTTTTGTAAAGCCTTTTCAACGATTGAAATTGCCCTTTTGACACCAGCACAAAAGCCTCTTGGTTCTGCTAAAATAATTTCCATATTCATTTTTCAGTATTATACAAATTGATTTATAATTTTTAAAACTTGTTTTGTCAAGACTTCAATAAAAAAAGCACTGATAAAATACTTTATCACTTACCCAAATTTTCCTTACATATGTTATCATGAGGAATTAATAGTCAAAAATATTTTCCCACCCTCTTGACTTTCACACTATATAAATCACGATAAATATAAGCGAAGAAACTTTAATAACACTCTCAAAAAAATATGACAAGCACACAAAAAAGAGCAGAACTACAAAGGCAAATTTGGAAAATAGCAAACGATGTAAGGGGGGCAGTTGACGGATGGGATTTTAAGCAATATGTCCTCGGTGCCTTATTTTACCGATTTATCAGCGAAAACTTTTCCAATTATATGGAAGCGGGGGATAGTAGCATCAATTACGCCAAGCTAAATGATGATGTTATCACACCAGAAATTAAGGACGATGCCATCAAAGTAAAAGGTTATTTTATAGCCCCAAGCCAATTGTTTGCAAACATCGTCCAAAATGCCCAAACAAATGAAAACCTAAATACAGACTTAGCAAACATCTTCCAAGAAATTGAATCCTCCGCAAACGGCTACGCATCAGAGCAAGACATCAAAGGCTTATTTGCCGATTTTGACACAACAGCAAGCCGTCTTGGAAGCACAGTGAAGGAAAAAAACACAAGACTAACCGCCGTTTTAAAAGGTGTTGCAGGCTTAGAATTTGGAAGTTTTGAAGAAAGCCAAATTGATTTATTCGGCGATGCATATGAATTTTTAATCTCCAACTATGCCGCAAATGCAGGGAAGTCAGGCGGAGAATTTTTCACCCCGCAAAATGTTTCCAAGCTAATAGCAATGCTTGCGATGCACGGCAAAGACAAAGTCAACAAAATTTACGACCCCGCCTGCGGTTCAGGCTCTCTCCTACTGCAAGCAAAAAAGCATTTTGACTCCCACATAATTGAAGACGGCTTCTTTGGGCAAGAACTCAACCACACAACTTACAACCTCGCCCGTATGAATATGTTTTTGCATAACATAAACTACAATAAATTCAACATTCAACTGGGAGACACCCTAATAAACCCCCATTTTAAAAACGAAAAGCCTTTTGATGCCATCGTCTCCAACCCGCCCTACTCCGTTAAATGGATAGGAGATGACGACCCAACCTTGATTAATGACGAAAGGTTCGCCCCTGCTGGAGTGCTTGCCCCAAAATCTAAGGCAGATTATGCCTTTGTGCTTCATGTTTTAAACTATTTATCCCCCAAAGGTAGAGGGGCGATTGTTTGCTTCCCGGGGATTTTTTACCGCGGAGGAACAGAGCAAAAAATTCGTAAATATCTAGTTGAAAATAACTATGTTGAAACCGTAATCTCTCTTGCCCCTAATTTGTTTTATGGCACAAGCATAGCCGTGACAATCCTAGTTTTAGCAAAAAATAAAACAAACACGGATATTCAATTTATCAATGCAAGTGGTGAGGAGTTTTTCAAAAAAGAGACAAACAACAACATTATGCAAAACGAGCATATTGAAAAGATTATTGAAATTTTTGCAAATAAGCAGGATATTCCCCACATTTCTCAAAATGTAAAGCTTGAAAGAATTAAGGAAAACGATTAT
>CAZFPN010000062.1:0-5506 GCA_964521015.1 uncultured Rickettsiales bacterium
TACGCAATGAAGATAGCTAAGGTAAATTTATTTATTAATACTTTCTTTACTCAATAACATTAAAGTCCTTTCATTCATATTACCACCGCTACATGTCCTACCGCCAGTAGATCCCATATTTAATAAAATTCCGTTACATCCAGGTAAGGATTTCCCGCTTTGCATTTTAGTTTTTAACTCTGAATATAAATCATCTCTGTTAATTGGTTTGTTGTAAGTTTGTGATGATATTTCATAATCAGTTCCAAGTTGATAGTTGGCACTTATTCCATATTTACTTTTAAGAGATTGAAAACATGCAGTTCCAGCTCCACCTGTTTTGTCAAACACATCCCCTGAGCAGTCAAAACTGTCATTATCAGTTTCAATATTTCCACCTGTCTTTGATATTACATCTCTACCAGGCAATAGTTCTGTTAAAGCAACTCTGCGTCCAATGCTGTTGAAAATTTTGGAATACTCTGCCAACTTCACTTCAATCGTGCTAGCAACACTATAATTAATGTCTGTTTGTTGCTGTTGGCAAGAGAAAGCCTCAGCAATTGAAATCGCAGACATGCCAATATCATAAACGTCGTTAGTAATGTTTATGTCGCCTTGTGTTATTGAAGCATCATTAAGATAAATAACTTTAGAGATTTCGTTTTTATTATTATAAATCAACTCTAATCTATAATTAGATGTAGGAAATTTTGTCAGTGGGGAAAAATCATGCACAACGGCTTTATCTGCATAATTAAAATATCTCATCAAATCAGTGAGGTTAGGGTTAGCATATTGATATTCAAGAGGAATTCCAGGTCTAATAAATTGCGTTCCGGCTTGACCAGTGCCTGACCATCCCATTAAATAATTCACATTACATTTCCCATCTGTGCAATTCTGAAGTGCGGTCCCTCCTTTCCATGTAAATCTTACTAAATTTTTTATTACAAGCGCAAAAGGGACGATTTTGTTTTTCTTTTTTACAAGTGTAGAATTAGTTTTTATTAACATAGTTTCATTTGTTTCACTTATACACCCATCATAACACTTAAATGTTGTGTGAGACCATTTAGATTGATTTGGATTAGAGGAATCATATTCACAAACAGGAATACCATTTGCTCCTTTATTTTCATTGTTCCCATACTTAAAATAGTTACCTTCTTGAATTGCATCTCCTTGACATTTGAATGCAACTCTTTGCCCTACATTTGTAACTGAAGTTGCTAGGCTAGGTTGTTGTAATATTCCAGTAACAGTTATATCTTTGTTATTACAAGGCTTAATTATTCTTTCACATTTAGGAACATTAGAACCTACATCAAAGTTTGAACCATCAAGGCAAGATGTATCGTAATAAGGTTTATTTAATGATCTTACTTCATAATCAGCGTTACATTTTACTCTTACTGTTGAATTTGTTTCTGTATATATAGTTGTTGAATTTGAACTGTTTTTATCTTTTACGAAACCTAAGTATTTATTATTTTCATCAAGCAAATCTACTGATGAAATTAATGTATTTGTTGTTGCCTTAACAAGTGCAGTAACATCGCATCTTTTAGTGCAAGCTTTAAGACCTATCCATTTTCCTGTTCCTTGTGGGTCACATTTGATTTTATACTTTTGAGATATTTTATTAGGCTCTTGCCCTCCGTAGACAGAGTATCCTCCTTCGCAAGCAATTTCAACTTCAGTGTTTAAATCTGAAAATGTATTAACTTCTGTTATTCTTTTTCCATTTGGAGCTACTATATCATTTACATTACATTTTAACATTGGTTTAAAGTTATCACTAGTGTTAGACTTAGGTGGTTTAACATCAATAACAACGGGATTGGGAATACATTTTTTTATATCATTAGGTTTTCCACATTCGTATATATAGTAATTTTGATTGCTATCTTGAACTCTATAATTTTCTAAACATTGTATTTTAATTTTTGAATTAAGTGGAACAAGCTTGCTTGAAGATATTTTAGAACCATCTGTTAATTTTGTATTTTTAAAATCTATTCCAAAGTTTAATTGTAAAGCATTTGAAACATCGCAAGCTTCAGCACAAGACTTTCCTTGAAAGTTAAATACTCCATTTTTACAATAAGCAACAATTGAAGATTCAACTATATTTTCAGGTTGGTATACTCCTGATGGTCTTTTACATTTTAGTGTTCTTTTATCACCATCATTAACAAAACCACTTGGATAAAGTGAAAGCTCTCCTGTAACTCCAACCATTCTTTTTATGTCATCTAGGTCGCAGTTTTCTGTGTATGCGGTGTTGACAAAAAAACAAAAAACTATAAACAGCTTAAGAAAATTTAAAAAATGCATAAAAGCAAACAAACTATCATTATATAATGATTTTTGTAAAAGAAAAAAAATAAAGTCAAGTGAAATTGTAATCTATAGCAAGTTAATTTTTATAAATTATCAAAACTACCACAAACATTATATAAAATTCCCCTTTGTTCCATTTTTGCTTTATCGCATTTTCTAACCAGTCCCCAATCCGTAGAAACATATGATGGCATTCCATTGCATTTACTTACTTGATTAAGAATTCCCCTATCTTCTTTCAAGGATTGCAATAAATCTTGACAATTATTTATTCTAAAGAATTTACTACCTTGAACTCTCGTTTCAAATTGTTCTCCTAAGTTATATCCTGCACTAAGTTTGTAAAGGTTTTTTAAACTATTTAAACAGTCAATCCCTTTATTGACAGAATTACCAAATTGACCCGGACAATTATATCCATAACTAATATTATTCATAGTTGGCAAAAGCGGAACAACTGCATAAAAACCCGCCCATTCATAATTGTAAATTGTTGAAAGCCTTATTTCCAATGTATATGCTTGGCTTTTAATTATTTGGGTTTGAGGGCTAGAGCAATAATTACCTTTAGCAAGAAGCAAGATTGCCATACCAATATCAAATGACTGCTCTCCAACAGGTTTTCCTAAAAATATTCTAGAAATGTCACCTCCTTCAGATTTAAAAACTAATGATAGCTTCGATGCTTGATACTGCTGCGATAAAGCTGAAATTTTAATTGGATTTTGATATATATCTTTCAATGCTTCAAGAAAATCATAACTAGATAAAATTTGGGAAATAGGTTTAAATAATTCCGAGTGATTAAAAAATGTTTTAGATTTTAAATCTTCATCGTTAGAAGACATTCCTTCTACAAATTGAGTTAAAAAAACATTATCGCCTTTAACATTTTTATCCCCATAATCCCATCTTATTACTGGTATTCCAGGTCTCATCCAAAAATTACCCCAAAGTTGAGTAATCAAATAAACAGTTGTATTGGAATTTGGATTGAAATAACTATCAGGAGAAGTGTAAAGATTAGATATATCACCTATAGCAAAAGGAAGGATTTTTGTTCTTGTTATTATGTTGGAAAAGTTAGTTTTTAAAACCACATCGCCCTCTTCACTTATACACCCATCATAACACTTAAATGTTGTGTGAGACCATTTAGATTGATTTGGATTAGAGGAATCATATTCACAAACAGGAATACCATTTGCTCCTTTATTTTCATTGTTCCCATACTTAAAATAGTTACCTTCTTGAATTGCATCTCCTTGACATTTGAATGCAACTCTTTGCCCTACATTTGTAACTGAAGTTGCTAGGCTAGGTTGTTGTAATATTCCAGTAACAGTTATATCTTTGTTATTACAAGGCTTAATTATTCTTTCACATTTAGGAACATTAGAACCTACATCAAAGTTTGAACCATCAAGGCAAGATGTATCGTAATAAGGTTTATTTAATGATCTTACTTCATAATCAGCGTTACATTTTACTCTTACTGTTGAATTTGTTTCTGTATATATAGTTGTTGAATTTGAACTGTTTTTATCTTTTACGAAACCTAAGTATTTATTATTTTCATCAAGCAAATCTACTGATGAAATTAATGTATTTGTTGTTGCCTTAACAAGTGCAGTAACATCGCATCTTTTAGTGCAAGCTTTAAGACCTATCCATTTTCCTGTTCCTTGTGGGTCACATTTGATTTTATACTTTTGAGATATTTTATTAGGCTCTTGCCCTCCGTAGACAGAGTATCCTCCTTCGCAAGCAATTTCAACTTCAGTGTTTAAATCTGAAAATGTATTAACTTCTGTTATTCTTTTTCCATTTGGAGCTACTATATCATTTACATTACATTTTAACATTGGTTTAAAGTTATCACTAGTGTTAGACTTAGGTGGTTTAACATCAATAACAACGGGATTGGGAATACATTTTTTTATATCATTAGGTTTTCCACATTCGTATATATAGTAATTTTGATTGCTATCTTGAACTCTATAATTTTCTAAACATTGTATTTTAATTTTTGAATTAAGTGGAACAAGCTTGCTTGAAGATATTTTAGAACCATCTGTTAATTTTGTATTTTTAAAATCTATTCCAAAGTTTAATTGTAAAGCATTTGAAACATCGCAAGCTTCAGCACAAGACTTTCCTTGAAAGTTAAATACTCCATTTTTACAATAAGCAACAATTGAAGATTCAACTATATTTTCAGGTTGGTATACTCCTGATGGTCTTTTACATTTTAGTGTTCTTTTATCACCATCATTAACAAAACCACTTGGATAAAGTGAAAGCTCTCCTGTAACTCCAACCATTCTTTTTATGTCATCTAGGTCGCAGTTTTCTGTGTATGCGGTGTTATAGAAGATTGACGAAATTACGAGTGTGAAAATTAATTTAACAAAGTTCATATTATGCAACTTATAATTTATTATTTGCTATTATAAAGATATAAAATATTAAAGTCAAATATTAATTTTCTACTTTTAATTTTTTAAATCTTAAAAACTTTTAACTAGAAAAATTATTTAACACTCTGACATAAAATTTAATTGAATGAAAATTTCCTGCGAACTTAAACAAATTTTATAAAATTTCTTAAGTTGCGAATTTTAGTTTTTCATAGACTTAATTCTTACTTACCATAATTTGTTTTCAAAGATTTTATTACTTCCTGAAGCAATTGTTATTTGTATTTTTTTCTTGACACTTAAAGATTAAATCGTTATAAAATTATAAAAGCTTTTAATGCTTACGTGGAGCCTTTGCTTTAATTAAAAGCTTTGTAAATTAATTGTAAATTTATGGCAATATGTAGTGTTGATTTAGCAAAAGATATATACTTTTTGTGTAAATATAAATATAAGCACGAGGTTAATAACACTAAGGTTCAAAAATTGATGTATCTATTCCTCGGGTTTGCACTTGTCAATGATGTTGATTTGGGGGATGAAGAAAAGGAAGAAGACGGCTTTGAAGTTTTGATAATTGACGAGCTTCCAAAGGCTTGGCCTTACGGCCCTGTGTTTCCTAAAGTTCACAAGAAGTATAATGAGGTTATTAAAGTGCCAGAAGATTACGAACTTGCAACAAAAGACGAAAAGGCAAGAAAAATTCTTGAAAAGACGGTTGAAAAGTGGGGGCAAAATTCTGCTAGCAAACTTTCTGCTTG
>CAZFPN010000063.1:0-5414 GCA_964521015.1 uncultured Rickettsiales bacterium
AGGGCTATGGTTGGAAAAACACCTGCGAAAATTCAAGCAATTCGTCCTTTAAAAGATGGTGTAATTGCTGATTTTAAAATCACAGAAGCAATGATAAAGCATTTCATTAGAAGTGTAACAAAATCTAACTTTTTATTCAAGCCGAAAATTATTATTTGTGTTCCATCTACATCAACTTCCGTTGAAAGAAGAGCGATTCAAGATGCCGCAGAAGGTGCTGGGGCAAAAGTTGCTTTTTTGATAGAAGAGCCTATGGCGGCTGCAATTGGAGCTGGTCTTCCAATTCACGAGGCCACTGGGTCTATGATTGTTGATATTGGTGGGGGGACTACCGAAGTCGCAATCATCTCTCTTGGCGGTGTTGTTTATGGATATTCACTTAGAATTGGGGGGGACAAAATTGATGATGCAATAGTTCAATACATAAGAAAAGAATATAATGTTCTTATGGGCGAAATGACTGCAGAAAAAATCAAAAAAACCATTGGAAGTGCTAAAGTTGAAGGTCTTTCAAAAGAAAAAGAATTGATAATTAGAGGACGTGATTTAGTCAATGGAATTCCGAAACAAATTACAATTAATGAAGTTGAAGTAGCAAATGCAATTGATGATAATATCCAAAAAATGATAGACTCCATCAAAATCGCACTTGAACAGTCTCCTCCCGAGCTTGCTTCCGACATAATAGAACGAGGTATCACTCTTACTGGTGGTGGAGCTTTAATTAAAAACTTAGACAAAGCAATATCAATTTCAACTGGCATTAAGGTAAATATAGCTGACGAACCATTGTATTGTGTAGTAAAGGGAACGGGCTTTGTTTTAAACAACATAGAATCTTATAGGCACTTAATTTTTAGACAAGAATGATTCAATCTATCAAAAAGACTTACGACAAAATAAAGGTAGCTCTAGGCCTGACAAATTTGTTTATGCTTGCATGGTTGATGTTATCTTTATTGATATTTTTAATACATGCTCTTATACTATTATTAGAGGTAGTTCCAAAAAAATACGGAATTGGTGGGACTTGCCCCTATTATTATTCCAGCTTTGGATTAGATTCTAGTGCTTCCAATGTGCAGATGCTAAAAACATTGTCAGACAGTATAGTTCACATAGCATACAACAACACTGACGGAAAAACATCTGGAGTTTTGGCTCAATATCGCTCTAGCTTGCTTAATAATTACAAATTCCAAGTAATTAGAATTATAATTACGGTTTTAATTGTTGCATTTCTTGGGGCGGGATTTGTGTTTGGATTTATTGAATTAAAAGTCAAAGATTTACTCAAAAGATTTTTTATTATATTTTTATTTTTGTGGGCAACGGATAGCAGAACATATGATTTTTATGATTTTTTCCTTGAACCTTTGGTTTTGAAAGGTTATCAAAACATTGCAAATTTAATTAACTCAAATCTATTAGATATCGTTGGCTCCCCAGAACTTGCAGATTATGCAAAAAGAAATCCAGATAATGAATTCATTGTTATGGACGGGGCAATTACGATGTTATTTTCACAAACTATTTTCAATAAAATTGGAGCCATTATATTTCTTAAAACATCCGGTTTATCTAGTACATTCGGCTTTATTGCTATGTTTGCTTCTGGCTTACTTTATATAGTTTCAGCCATTTTAGCTTTCAGGTTCATTATGTTTGTAATTGTAATTACTTTTTACAAATTGATAATAGTGATTGGTCTTTCAATGTTTCCTCTATTTGTATTGTTTTTTAGCTTCAAGGCTCTTGGAGATGCTTTTTCAAGTGTATCACAATTTTTTGGAAACTATATAAAAGAGACAATTGTTAAGCCATCAATGAAGATAATAGTTGAAACATTCGCCGCATCATTGACGACATTTATAATTATGCAATTTATCTTTGGAGCATTGAGTTTTCAAGTTTGCATTAGTGTTATATTTACACTATATTATGTTGTTGGTTCAAAAAACTTCTACTATTTTCAAGCAATAGCACCACGAACACCAGAGCAATTTTTCGGCACAGCAATAGCTTTTTCAAAAGAAAGCATTTCTAGTTTTGCATCAGGAAAAACAGATGATATAATTCTTTCGGCAATTTACTTTCCAAATATTGTAGTAGCATTTTTTTTAACATTTTTATTTAAAAGTGTTTTAGATTTTATAAAAGGAACTTTAGAAGATTTCAATGAAAATATAGGAAATGCCTTTTCTTCAATTGGTCAATTTGCAAAAGAACTTGGAAAAAATGCCTTAAGAGCGGTAGATAAAAAAATCTCAGGAGAAGGGAATCCCACATTTGAATCTCGAATAAGAAGTACGTTGACTGGGAAAAATGAAGATCTTGCAAATACCTTAAAGTCAGATGGTAATAAAAAATCAAATCCTGCCCAGAATTCAAGCAACAAAAATGATGAATTAAATGATGATGATATTTCGGAGGAAGAACAAATCCAAGATGATAATATTAAAAAGAAAGCATTAACATCAAAATTAACCACTAGAACTGAATCTATTGAACCGAAAATTGAAAAGGCTTCATTAATTCAAGATAAAAAAACCATAAATAACAAAAAAACAACTCAAACATTAAATCAAATAAATATAAGCCAAGTTGAAGCTGAAGACGATGTGTCAAATAAAGCACAATACAACCTAGCAAAACCTAATAAAAGTGGCATAATGAAACGACCTAACCAAATTGAAACTGTGCAGAACAATACAACTGAAAATATTGAAGAGATTGAAGAGATTTTAGAAAATCAACCTCAGGCTCAATTAAAAAGAATTGATAATGTTGCTTCCAATAATTCAACTTATGAAAAAAAACAAGATTTCATCGCTGAAGAAGTTCAGAAAGAGGTTAATAAATATATTACGGAAGAAATGGACGAAGAAAATGTTACCGAAATTTACAAAAATATATCTTACGGCGATGCATTTGTAAAAAAGCAAGATACAATTATTGATTCACAAGAAAATCCAATTTCAACTGATGAAGAAAAGCAGAAAAATCAAATAATTTCAACTAAAGTTGAAACTCCAAATAAAGATGCAACATTGAAAAACGAAATTGAAAATAATTTTAAAACTGAATTACAAAAACAAAACGAAATTAAAGATATTGCAGTAAGCAAAAAAGAAGTTGAAAGTCTTCAAGCTAAAATTGAAAAACCTGAAATTAAAGAAAATGAAAACCCAACAACGGTTAAAATAAAATACAATACAAAAGTTGAATTAGAGCCAGCAATTAAAGTTGAAACTCCAAATAAAGATGCAACATTGAAAAACGAAATTGAAAATAATTTTAAAACTGAATTACAAAAACAAAACGAAATTAAAGATATTGCAGTAAGCAAAAAAGAAGTTGAAAGTCTTCAAGCTAAAATTGAAAAACCTGAAATTAAAGAAAATGAAAACCCAACAACGGTTAAAATAAAATACAATACAAAAGTTGAATTAGAGCCAGCAATTAAAGTTGAAACTCCAAATAAAGATGCAACATTGAAAAACGAAATTGACACAATTGTTGTTAACGAAATGAATACCCCAATCAAAAATGATTTAAATAAAACACTTGAAGAAATGAATGGTAAGGTTGTTGTGGATGAAAGTAAAAAATCTTCAATAGAAAAGATAGAGGAAATAAAGGAAAAAATAGATGAAAGAAAGCAATTAGTTGAAAAAGTCAATGAAATTAAGACTGGTCAATTAAATCAATCTGATAATATAGAAAAAAAACCTTTAGATAATGCTATTAACGACCAAAATACAAAAGATGCAAAGAAGAAAAATTTTATTGAATGGAATAAAAAGCATGTTAAAGAGAATGCAAATAAAAAATTCAACCCTTTAAAACCAAAAGATAATAAATAAATATGAAAGTGTGTGTTGTAGGTTCTGGTAATTGGGGGGTGGCGATTTTTAATTTGCTAAAAAAAAATGGAATTGATGCAAAAATTCTATCTCGCTTGAATTTAGCTCTTTTAGAAAAAGAAAATTTTGATATAATATTCATCGCCCTTAGAACTGAAGCTATTTTTGATTTTATAGAGACATTTGAAAGGTTTTTGCCTAAAAAAATCTGCTCTCTTTCTAAGGGTGTTTTTACAATTGAAATGCCGTTTTTTTCTTCCTATTTAAAGGGCAAAAACTATAAATTTGCGACATTATTTGGCCCTAACTTTGCCGATGAAGTAGAAAGTGAAAAATTTACAATTTCAACGATTTGCTCTGAAAGTTTCGAATTTGCGACTGAATTAAAAGGTATTTTGCAAAACAGATTTTTTGAAGTGGAAATTTCTCAAGATGTTAAATCTGCCGAAATATACGGCATTTTTAAGAACATTATTGCGATTTTTACTGGTTTTGCAAGCGGAAAAGAAATGTGCGCCAACACAAAAAGTGCGATTTTCACAAAATTAATTCGTGAGATGGTTGATTTTGCCGAAATTTGTGGCGGGAAAAAGGAAAGCTTCTTTCTTGCTTCAGGAATTGGGGATATCTTCCTCACTGCATCTTCCCCAAAGTCAAGGAATTTTGATTTTGGCTTTAAATTTGCTAAAAATGAAAACTTTACCTCTCAAAACACGGTTGAGGGCTTGCGTTCAATTTCCGCTTTACCAGTTTTTGAAAAGCTTTATTCTTACAAATTTGTTGAATACAAAAAGCTTTATGATTTAATTTTTAAGCTTTGATTTTTCAATCTTTTCAACCGCATATCTAAAGGTTACTTTTGAAATTTCTCCCCTGTTTTCTTTGATGAACTGAAGAAGAACTCTTTCGTTTTGCTTGCCAACTTCACGAAGCATCCACCCTGTGGCTTTATGAATAAGGTCGTGCTTATCTTGCAGTAATATTTTTGCAATTGCAAGAGCATCTTCAAGTTGATTTTTCTTGATAAAAGCCATAGTGGAAACGATGGCAACCCTTCTAAACCACATATTTTGAGACTTTGCAAAATCGTATAAAATCTGCTTTTTTTCTGCTTTTTCAAGCAAGTATGTACCTAAAATTTTGTATGCACTTTGGTCGACCAAATCCCAATTATTAACCCACTTCAAATTATTTTCGTCCGTGTAAAAAAGAAAGATTTTTTCCCTTTCTGTCTTGTTTTTTTGAAATCTAGCGACAAGAATAAAAAGACTGACAAGTCTTTCATCGTGAATTTTAGAATGCAAAAGGGCTTGAATTTCGTCAAAAGTGACTTTTTGCCAATATTCTTTTGCGACTTCCCTAAGTGTTGGAACGAAAATTCCAAGGAAGATGTCCCCTTCTCCATATTCCCCCTTCCCTGTTTTGAAATATTGGTTGAAAATGGGGATTTTTTCTGGGTTAGAAAGGCTTTTTATCTTTGCTCTAATTTCACTTTTGCTTGGTGCTTTGATTGGATTATTGAATATAATGCTTGTATCAGTAACTGAA
>CAZFPN010000064.1:0-5404 GCA_964521015.1 uncultured Rickettsiales bacterium
ACGAAATTATGCTTTCCGAAAGCCAAGAAAGAATGCTGATGATAGTTCAAGACGGAATGGAAGAAAAAGCCCAAGAAATCTTGCGTAAATGGGGCTTGAGCTATGCTATTATTGGCGAAATTACAGATACAAAGCGAATGGTCGTGAAGGAAAACGGCGAGATAGTCTGCGACCTTCCAATTCATGCACTTTCAGAAGAAGCGCCAGTCTATAACCGCCCTTACGAAGTGAAAACAGATGATAGAACTCAAATTTCCATCACAAAGAAAGATAGCGAGGTGATTGAAGTCCTTAAAACTCTAATGAAAAGCCCAGATATGATAGATAAATCCTTTATTTGGGAAAGATACGACACAGGAGTTTCAAACCTTTCAATCGTCCGCCCAGGGCAAGCAAATGCGGGGGTAGTCGGCTTTGGGGAAGAATACGAAGTGAAATTGCCAGCTGTGGAAGTTGATAAAAACCTTATCAAATCGCAAATTTTAATGCAAAAAGCGGAAAAATCAGGTTGTGCCATAATTGACTTCGTGGGAAGTGAAAAGGGCGAAAAAGAAAGAAGATACAAAACTCGCAAAGGTCTTGCCGTGACAACAAAATGCACGCCTAGATACATCCTTTCAAACCCATTCGAAGGGGCAAAACACGCAGTCGCATCCACTTACAGAAACATTTCCGCCGTTGGTGCAAAGCCACTTGCAATTACAAACTGCCTGAACTTCGCAAGCCCTGAAAACCCTGAAATAATGGGGCAAATAGTCGCTTCAATTGAAGGAATTTCCGAGGCAGCCAAAAAGCTAGATTATCCAGTAGTTTCAGGGAATGTCTCACTTTATAACCAAACAGAAACAAGACCAATCAAGCCGACCCCTGCAATCGGTGGTGTCGGGGTAATGAAAGACTTCATAAAATCCTGCACTTACGAGCTTAAACAAGAAGAAGACTTCATCTTTTTAGTCGGCGAAACAGAAGGGCACATCATCAACACACTTTACGCAAACGAAATTGAAGGTGTGAAAGGGGGAGCCTGCCCTAAAATCAACCTTGAAAACGAAAAGGCAAATTCCGATTTTGTGCGATTAGCAATAGAAGAAGGTATGATTTCTGCCTGTGCAAGCGTTTTAGACGGAGGAATTTTATGCACGCTTACAGAAATGGCAATCGCAAGCAGAAAAAACATCGGCTTTTCCTTGAATTTAGCAGAAAAAACCGCCTCTCTTTCCCTTATTCAATTCCTGTTTAGCGAAGATAGTGGGCGCTTCCTTTGCACCGTTCCGAAAGAATTTAGCCAAAATTTCATTGAAGATGCCATGAAAAACAACATCGTCATCACCCATTTGGGCTTTACAACCGCTGAAATTTTAGATATCAATTCAATGGAAGTGAAGTTAAACGAAATAAAAGCGATTAATAGCAATAGCATTTAATTTCCTAACGATTTTCCCATTGAAGTTCCCCCAAAAGCATTTTCTCGCAAAGAATTTGTCCGAGAATTTGTCCGAGAGGAAGCTTTTTCCACAACTTCTTGCAAAACGGAAGAGACAACACTTTCAGAGACAATACCTTGGATTTGATTTAAACCATTTGAAGTGTTAAATTCCTGAACAATTCTCTCACTACCTTCATTTAAAGGAAATTCCAATGCAATCGCCTTGTTTTCACGAATTGCACTATGCGGAAGAGCTTCCTTATACCGAGCATTCAAAATTTCCCTCACCATAACCTCATCAATACCTTCGTTCCAAATTCCAGCCAAAACAATCCCACCAGTGAGCGACCTTGAAATTCCAGCCCTGCAATTCAAAAACACATTGCCAAAGCCTTCTAAATGCCTTTGGTTTAAAGTTTTCATTAACTCGCAGACTTGGTTGAAATTTTCTATTTTATCTTCAATGTCAACAACCTTAACCCCCACAGCTCCGTTTGAAAATTTAAACAATTTATATTCCTTTTCTTCCCCATTTACATAATATTTCATCGTTGTTTCTTCCTCACAATTGTGCGGTTTGAACTTGCTTTTAAAATGTTCGTAATCTTTTTCCCCATCAAAATCTATAAAAAAATTCGGCTCACTGCATTGCTTTAAAAAGCTTTCCTTACTTATTAAAGTCTTTTCGCTTTTATCATCAAAAGCCCCTCTAACTTGACCATTGACATAAATTTTCTTGCCATTTTGGCTATAAATCAATGAAATTACATCATCTAGCGGTTCAATTTTCAGTGGCGCAAAAGATGTTCTTATTTTTTTTAAGTTTCGTATAAATCTATAAAATCATAATTCAAGAAAAGTATATAACTAAAACTTGCAATATGTCAAGATAATTTTTCAAATTTCTATAAAAGAGATTTGCGAAATCGGTAATTTTTCCGTTCCCGTTGCAAAAACTTGAGCCTCAAGCCCAGAAAGTTCAGTGAAGATTAAGTCTTTCCCCCTTTCATCAAGCTTTGAAACCACCTCGTCTATCAGCAAAATTTCAAAGTTCGCAAGACGCGAAACCGCAATCACAGCCGAAAGTAGCATCTTTTTTTGCTCCCCCGAAGAAGAATGGCAGGCACTCACCCCCTTTTCCAAAAAGCGGACATCAAAATTCGTGCGTTCAAGCTTTGTCAAAGTTTTTCCCGTAATTGCGTCAATCGTGCGCGAAGAATAAAGCATTTCTTGCAAAACCTTTTCCTCAACAGATGCAGAAAATTCACGGCTTTCAAGCCAGCCCGTTAGCACAATTTCCCCCTTTAGACCGCCCTTCGCAGTTTTCATCACAGAAGAAAGTTCTTCGCTCAAAAGCACCCTGTTCGTGGCTATGATAACCATTTTTTGAGCCATCTGCTTTTCAAGTGTCAAAAGCCAAGCCTCCTGCCCGTTAAATTCGTTCAAAATTTTTGACCTTTGAGTGGCAAGATTTTTATATTCCTTCAAAAGTGCCTCGTGTTCTGGGTTGATTTTCGCAAGAAGTCCATCAAAAAAAGACCTCCTGACCGAAACAGAAGAGCGAAAAACGAATTCATCTTCAGGGGAGATAGCTAAAACCTTGAATTTGCCTTCAATTTCAGCGAATTTACAGGGTTCATCTTCAAAAGAAAACCTCTTGACTCCGTTCATATTTTTAATTCCAATCTGCCCATGTTTCGTTCCAAAACCAAGGGAAAAAGGAAAATTTTGTAAGCGGTTTAAGTCCCTGCTTTCCGCCCCACGAAAGCCGTTCAAGATAGAAAGCATTGAAATTGCCTCAAGAAGGTTCGTCTTTCCTGCCCCATTTTCCCCCACGAAAAAAGTCAAATTTGATGAAAATTCAAACTGCCTAAACGAGTAATTTCTAAAATTTTGTAAAATAATGCTATCAATCAACATTATACAAAATATTCCTTCGTAAAGCAGGCATTACAGAAAGATTTTTCATCTTTTTGGCTTTTCACCGCTATTTCCAGCCCTTCAAGAGAAATGTAAGCAAGGCTTGTCGCACCGATATATTCACGAATTTCCTCCACTGACTTTGAATTTGCAATCAAATCTTCCTCGTTTGGGGTGTCAATCCCATAAAAACAAGGGTATTTCGTAGGCGGAGAAGAAATTCGCAAATGCACCTCTTTCGCCCCAAATTCAAACATTAAGTCCACAATTTTTTTAGAAGTTGTCCCACGGACGATGCTATCATCAATTAAAACAATTCGCTTCCCTTCAATCACCGCTCTGTTCGGGTTGTGCTTCATTTTCACCTTATTTGCCCGCACTTTTTGGTTAGGGTCAATGAAAGTTCTGCCTATATAATGGCTTCTTATAATGCCAAGCTCAAAAGGAATTTTGCTTTCAAGGGAATAGCCCATCGCAGAAGGAATTCCGCTATCAGGCACTGCAATCACGACATCAGCTTCAACAGGCGATTCTTTGGCTAAAATCCTGCCTATTTCCTTGCGAGTTTCATAAACACTTCTTCCTTCAAGCATCGTGTCTGGTCTTGCAAAATAAACATATTCAAAAATGCAAAACTTTTTCTGCTTGCGAGGGAACGGAAAGTGGGTTTCAAGCCCTGTTTCACTGATGAAGACGAACTCTCCGTTTTCTATATCTCGCTCAAATTTAGCACCACAAATATCAAGCCCGCAGGTTTCAGAAGAAAGCACAAAACTGCCGTCCGTCCCTTTGCCAAGCACAAGAGGGCGAATGCCGAAGTCGTCCCTAATTCCGCAGACGAATTCTTTTGTCAAAATCACAAGGGAAAATGCCCCCTTAATTTGCGAAACGGCATCAATGATTTTTTCCTTCAAAGAGGGCTTTTTAGAAAGGAAAATCAAGTGCAAAATCAGTTCGCTGTCTATCCCAGTTTCCGTTTCAATTCCTGCATCATCTATCTTTTTTTTCAGTTCGCTGTAGTTTGTCAAATTTCCGTTATGTGCAAGGGCGATTGGAACACCATCAACTTCCTTGAAAAACGGCTGAATTCCTTTGTCTTGCTTGCTTCCAGAGGTGGAATATCTTACGTGTCCGATGGCACTAAAAGGGGTTTCTTCCGCCCCTCCAGAAAGGAAGGAAATGTCAGTTTCTGTGAAGTTGGAAAAGACCGTGCCTCCGTGCTTTCTTATCCTAAAAATACCATTTTTATTAGAGCAAATGCCAGATGCCTCCTGCCCTCTGTGTTGAAGTGCATGAAGACCTAAAAAGACATTTCTCACCGCAAAATTAGAGGCGAAAACCGCCATAACACCGCATTTATCCTTAAATTCCTTTTCTACCATAAAAAGCTTTTTTCAAATTATTTTTACTAACTAAAGCAAGAATATTAAAAAATCAAGTGAAATTTTATCAAATTATATAGATAAAAAAGATAGCAATGCTTGACAAAAAAACAACGTGCCTTAATATAAGTTTTTAGCAGGATTTTATTTGACTAACTTTGTTTTTATCAATAAGGTTGTTGTTTATCAATAAGGTCTTAAGTCCACAATACAATATAATTATTAGCCTGAATTATAGATAATTAAAAATTTTACTTGATTTTTAAAAATATTTGCTTTAGAAAGTAAGAAATGTATCTAAAATAATATGGTTGCTAAAGCGATTGCGAGAGACGAAGGGTTTTTTGCGGAAGGGCTTTTAAGTCTTGAAAAAAAGCAGGTTTTTACCTTCCTTTGCTTTGCCTGCGTTTTGAAAGGGAATTTTAAGCTTAAGGGGGCTGCTATTGATGAAGAAATCTCGCACTTTATTAGAATATTGCAAACTTTAGGTTTAGAAATTCATTTAAAAGGCGAACAAATTGAAGTGAAATCTATGGGCGCTTTACACCTTTTTGAGCCAAAAGAAGAAATTGATGTCAAAGGCAGTTTAACCATACTATTCGCACTTTCTGGGCTTTTTGCCCCCTACGATTACGATGTTTTTCTTGTAGATAGCACAAAAAAGCTAAAAGAAGAG
>CAZFPN010000065.1:0-3205 GCA_964521015.1 uncultured Rickettsiales bacterium
CAGCTTTCCTCTTTTGAATTTTTTAACATCTTCATTTGGTTCTTCAAGCATCATCACAACGAAGAGGAATAAAACCGCAATGGCACCAACATAAATAATAATTAACATCATTGCAATAAATTCTGCACCACTAGTCAAAAAAACCCAAGCTGATGCAAAGAATGCAAGCACCAAAAGCAAAACGGAATGCACGGAACGTTTAACTGAAACGGCAAAAAAGCAAGAAAGGACTAATATCGCTGAAAATAAATAAAACAAAATTCCAGTCAAATTCGAAACCAACATCTTTTTAAAATTCTTTTTAACACCATTAAATCAAGGAATTTTATTTGTCAAGAGATTTTTTGTCTTTTTTGATATAATTTTTACCTTTTGCAATTGTTACCATTTACTTATGGAGTGAAAAATATGAGATGAAAAATAATTTATAAAAAAAATAAAAAAAATCCTTGCAAATTTAATAAAATGCAATAGAATTTTAATAAAATTATTTATTTGCAAATGTTCGGATTGGTGTTTTTGCCTTTGTTTTTTGCGGTTTTTTGTGGTTTATTCCTGCGAAATTGCCCTAAGGTTTATGCTAATATTTTAACAACTTTTGGGGTTTTTCTTTCGTTTCTCACTTCGTGTGTGGCATTTTATTTTTGTGTTATTGAGGGGGGTGTTGTCAATGAAAATCTTTTCACCTTTATTGAATTTCAAGGATTTTCTTCGTATTGGGCATTGTATATAGATAGTCTAACTTCCATCATGCTAATTGTTGTCACATTCGTTTCAATGCTTGTGCATGTTTATTCAATTGGATATATGCACGATGATGAAAACCAGCCGAAGTTTATGTCATACCTTTCTCTTTTTACATTTTTTATGCTTGTCCTTGTAACTGCAAGAGACTTCATTCAAATGTTTGTTGGTTGGGAAGGTGTTGGGCTTTGTTCTTATCTTTTAATCGGCTTTTGGCACGAAAAAGAAAGTGCAAATAAAGCATCAATTAAAGCATTCATTACTAATAGGGTGGGGGATTTAGCCCTTATTCTTGGGATTTGTGCAATTTATTATACATTTAATTCTCTTGATTTCGTGAAGATAAAGTCTCAAATTGAACTTCTTGCAGGAAGTTATCAATTGTTTGGAACTGAGTTTTCAATCGCAAGTGTGATTTCTGTGCTTTTATTTATTGGATGTATGGGTAAATCGGCTCAAATAATGCTTCATGTTTGGCTTCCCGATGCTATGGAAGGCCCTACTCCTGTTTCCGCTTTGATACATGCGGCAACAATGGTTACGGCTGGTGTTTTCCTTGTTTCTCGTGCATCTTTCTTTTTTGAATATTCGGAATTTGCAAGACAGATGGTTGTGATAATCGGTACAATAACAGCATTTTTCGCCGCTAGTATAGCCCTTACCCAGAATGATATAAAGAAAATAATTGCATATTCAACCTGTAGTCAGCTTGGATATATGTTCGTTGCTTCAGGTTTTTCAGCTTATAATGCTGGAATATTCCACCTTGCGACACATGCGTTTTTTAAAGCATTACTTTTCCTTTCTGCTGGTTCTGTTATTCATGCAATGTCTGGCGAGCACGATATAAACAAAATGGGAGGTTTGAGGTCAAAAATACCTCTAACTTTTGGATGTATGATGATTGGTTCTGTTGCCATTGCTGGAATACCACCTCTTTCTGGGTTCTTTTCAAAAGATGCCATTCTTGAATCCGCATTTATGTCTGGTGGATTAATCGGTCTTACAGCCTTCGTTGTCCTTGTTTTGACAGCCTGTATAACAACTTTCTATTCTTGGAGGCTTGTGATAATGGTTTTTAATGGTGAAACTCGCAACACTGATGAAGAAGTTATTGAGCATATCCACGAATCTCCAAAAGTGATGACATTTCCTTTGATAATGCTGGCAATTTTTGCAATTTTTGCTGGTGGATTTATGGAAATTGGTTTGCATATCCTTTCTTCAAAGAGTGGAATGCTGACGAATTCAATATTCATCTCCCCATCAAATGATGTTTTGGAAAGAATCCACGATACGCCTTTTGCAATAAAGTTTTTACCCACAATTCTTTCAATATTAATGATTATTTTTGCTTATTGGTACTTTAAGAAAAATCGCAAAAACCCTATTCCTTGCGGTATTAAAAAACTTGTCTCTAATAAATACTATATAGACGAAATTTATGATGCGATTTTTGTTAAGCCAACACAAAAAGTGAGTCAATTTTTGATAACATTCTTTGACAGGGAGGTGATTGATAAAATAATGACCTTTGCCCCTAAAAACCTTTCAATTTTAGGCTCTAAAACTTATGCAAACATTCAAAACGGTAAAATATCGCAATATTTCGCCTTTATGTTTGTTTGCATTTTAGGAATTTTTTACTTTATTATAACAAAATTTTAATTTATGGAAAACACGATTTTTATTAAAATAATTACTCCAACGAAAACGGAATTTAAGGGTGAAGTTTCCTATATAGAAGTCCCAACGATTGCTGGTGTAATTGGAATTTACCAAGGTCACATTCCAATCATTTCTGCTTTGGCAAAGGGTGAAATTAAGTTGAGAACTTCTGCAAACGAATTAGTAGAATTTTCAATACAAGATGGCTTTGTTCGTTTTTCTCAAAACAAATGCAACATAACAATTAAGTCTATCGTAAAATTAAAAAAGATTGCTTGATATGAAAATTAGCCCAATTTCTGTAATAGACGAAATAATTGAAGAAGCAAAGCTTGGGAAACCTTTTATTTTAGTTGACGGAGAAGACCGCGAAAATGAAGGAGATTTGATAATTCCTGCCGAATTTGTCAATGAAAAAAATATAGCTTTTATGATAAAGCATTGCAGTGGAATAATATGCCTTTCAATCACAAAAGAAAGAGCCGAACTGCTTGAACTTTCACATATGGTTCCCCAAAATAAATCTGCTTTTTCAACCCCTTTCGCCGTTTCAATTGAGGCAAAAAATGGTATCACAACTGGAGTTTCCGCTAAAGATAGAGCCACAACTGTGCTTTCTGCGACTGCAAAAAATGCAACCAAGAATGACATAGTTTCTCCCGGACACATCTTTCCATTAATTGCGAAAGACGGCGGAGTGCTGGTTCGCGCTGGGCACACTGAGGCATCAGTTGATATTTGCAAACTTGCGGGTCTTTCTGGTTTTGCTGTAATTTGTGAAATGATGAATGAA
>CAZFPN010000065.1:3215-5398 GCA_964521015.1 uncultured Rickettsiales bacterium
CGGTGGACGTGCTGCGCAGCGTGAACGCGCAGCGGGGGCTGGCGGGGCTGTGGGGGGGTGCTGTAATTTGTGGAAGGATGAGTGAAGGTGGCACGGGGGCTCGCCTGCCTGAAATGGCTGAATTTAGCAGTAAATATGGCATCAAAATAGGTACAATTTCCGACTTAATAGAATATAGAAGTCGCAACGAAAAACTGCTAACAAAAAACTTTGAAATGACTTTAGAAGATGGCTCAACCTTACTTTCCTTTAAAGAAAAGCACGAAGAATTAGAGCATTTTGCCATTATAAAAGGCGATATTTCCAAAGCAGTTGTTCGTATTCAAAGCTTCAATTTGTTTGATGAGTTAAGAGGTGGTGTACAACTTGGGTTGTTGGAAAGTTTAAAAAAAACATATCAAAATCTTGTGTTCATCGTGATTAACAACGGAAGAAATTGGAATGCCGAAGAGGTAAATGTGAAAGATTACGGCAAGGGTGCTGAAATTCTTAAGCATTTAGGAATTTTGAATGTGAAGCTTTTGACAAAAAAAATCGGTCGCAACTTTACTGGAATTGCTGGATTTGGGATTAAAATTGAAGAAGAAATTTTAATATGAGGGGCTATAAAACACTTGTTAATCGTGAAATTAAAAGGTTTTTAAATGTCTACAACCAAACTTTAATAGCCCCAATAATTAATTCAATTTTGTATTTCGCAATTTTTAGTGTAATTTTTGCAAATAGGCTTGATTTAAGCTTTAATTACAAGGTTTTTATTATTGCTGGAATTGTGATGATGTCTGTTTTGCAAAATTCATATGCAAACAGCCAAGCTTCAATGACAACCGCTAAAGTCCTCGGTTTTGCAGTTGATTTCAATCTCGCTCCAATTTCAAGCCTTACATTAACTTTGGCATTTTTAACTGGAGGTGTATTGCGTTCTTTTGCAATTTCAACCATTTCCATTTTTGTGTTTTCGCTTTTTACACCTTTGCATTTCCATTCCCTGCTTTTGATTTTTAGCTACCTTTTAATTGCTTCTTGCATTTTTTCCTTGATAGGCATTATAGTCGGTGCGGTTGCGAAAAATTTTGATTCTGGGGCATCTTACAACACATACTTAATTATGCCATTAACCTTTCTTTCTGGGTCGTTTTATTCGGTTAAAATGCTAACCCCTTTGTGGCAAAAGGTCATACTTTTTAATCCTGTTTTTTATATAATAGATGGTTTCAGGAGTGGCTTTTTAGGAATGCAGGATTCACCTTTTAATTTGTATTTTCAACTTTTACCCCTTACTCTATTTGTTGCTTTGTTGTTTTTTTTTGCACACATTCTTGTAAGAAAACATTATTTTGAAAGCTGATGCAAGAATTGATAGAAAGTTTTTTATTCTTCCTTTCCGCTGAAAAAAACCTTGCGAAAAACACTATTTTAAGCTATAGATTTGACCTAGAAGACTTCGCAAAATTTTTAATTGGAACGAAAAAAGATTTCGCATCCACGACATATTTTGATATAATTTCTTATTTTGAATTTTTGGCAAAAAGTAAGGAAATTGAAAGTTCTTCACAATTACGCAAAACTTCTGTCATTTTCAATTTTTATGAATTTTTAATCAAAGAAAAGGGCTTTATTGCAAACCCAATTAAGGAATTTGAAAGACCTTACAAAAACGAGATATTGCCTATTTTCATTGAAAAAAACGATATGGAAAAACTTCTTTCCACCGCAAAATCCGACATAAGCAAAAATGGAATTAGAAATTATGCCATCATTGAATTGCTTTATTCAAGCGGAATGCGGGTTAGCGAGTGTTTAACATTGAAGACAAAAGAGGTGCTTGACAGGGCAGGAAAGGTGCGCAATTCCTTTATAATATGCGGAAAAGGTGCTAAAGAAAGAGTTGTTTTTTTGAACGATGATGCGAAAGAAGCCCTAAAATCCTACCTTGAAGTGAGAAGTTTTTTTGCGATAAATCAACACGATTTAGGCTTTTTGTTTGAAACGGATTCAAAAGAAGGGCATTTAACAAGGCAAAACTTCTTCTATTCGCTCAAGAAAATTGGAAGAAAGGCGGGGCTTGAGGAAGATTTTATTTCTCCCCATAAAATTCGTCATTCTTTTGCGACACATCTTTTTTTAAACGGCATAGACATAAGAATTTTGCAGGAAATGCTAGGACATTCCGATATTGGAAC